>JAEXXW010000050.1 GCA_023405565.1 Pseudomonadota bacterium | reverse complement strand
CGCTGGTCTTTGCTTTCGAGGCTTGGCGCATTCTGTCATCGCCGGTGCTGGGTCTTGAGCGGGCAAGTTTTGCCAACACCGTTTACGCGATCGGCAAATGGACCGGATTACAGACCTCGCAGCATCTGCCGCTGGCGGCGTTCTTTGGTGTCGTCAGTGTTGCGATTGCGTTCCTGTGCGGCTGCCATCTCCTGACGCGTATCGCCGCTATGCGCGGTCGTCGCGTGTCGCATGATATGCTCGATGCGGGAATGATCCTGATCGTTGTCTCGACATTGCTGGCGGCGATGCCGGCGATGCTGAATGGCGCGACTGAAGTTCTGATCCATGAGCGGCTGCCGCTCTGGCTGGTGGGACTCGCCGCGACATTGTCGATGATCGAGCGGCTGCCTGAGCCACATTATCACTATCGTCCGGGTCTGTTCGAACGCTGGGTCTTGCGGATCGCGGCCCGCCGGAGCCGCCATCCGGTCGCATGGGTCTCGCCGGCTGTACGCGAGGGCGCATCCGGGCGATGGGAGCGTTTGCGCGACGATGCAGGCTTCGTTGTGGAACCGGCGCCGCTGAAAGCGTGTGGTCTGGCCTTCAGCATTTACGGGCGATAGAGCCCTTTCCGGCTTTGATGAGATCAGTCGGAGAGGCTCTCGTTTTGCTTTGACGCGTTTTCCTTACGCGAACCGGCACAACTTCGCATGAAAACGCTACGTTATTTCGGACGCACGTCGCGCAGCTTGCGGTCCGGCTCTTTCAATTCGCCGTTCCGCATCTGCCACACACCTTGCATGAGCGCACGGGCACAATTACGCACTTCGTCCTGAAACGCGGTGTCCGCGTCGAGATCCCTGTGGCTGGTGGCGTATGGCTTGTAATAGCCGACATAGCGATCGATCGTGGCGAGATGGCCGGCCGGGATCAATCCGATATCCTCGAGCCAGTCGCACAGGATGCGACGCAGATTTTCCGCGCCGCTGGCATCGCCGTGCACGACGACAGAAAAGACGCGGCCGGCGAGATGGCGCGGATAATCCCAGCCATTCAGCTCGATCTCTTTCGCCAGTTTGGGATTCTTGCCCCGTGTCGTGGTCGGATCGGGATTACCGCCATCGGCACAGACGAGGCGATCGATCATCAGTTTGAGCCCGGACGGCGCCTGGTACCAGTTCACTGGTGTCAGGATCATCACGCCATGGGCCGACACCCAGCGTGGATAGAGTTCGGCCATCCAGTCGCTAACCTGGCCGATGGCATGATTGGGATAGCAGGAGCAGGGCCAGTGACAGAGCGGCATCGCCGTCGAGACGCAGGACTTGCAGGGATAGATGACGCGCCCGTATTCCGATGTCAGACGCGACAGATCGAGCAGATCAGTTTCGTATCCGCCTTCGTCATCGACGACGGACTTTGCGATCTGCGCCAGCCGCCAGGTCTTTGACATTTCGCCGGGACAGCTCTGGTCGCTGCGCGACGAGCCATTGATGATCAGAATGCGCGAGGGAGAAGCCTTGTCCTTCTGATGCATTTCCGCTGCCTTGATCGCGTCGCTGGTCGCACGCCATTCATCGGACAGGTCGTAGGAAGGATCGGCATAGCCGTCGCCGGCCGGATGCGTGCGCGGTGACTTGTGATAGTCGTCGTAGCTGGTCCAGGCGGCGTCAGCCATTTTTGCGATTTCGTCCGCGAGCGGCGCGAACAGCGGATCGTAAAATCTGACGTTGAAGCGCGCGATGAACTCCTCGCGCGTCAACTGGACGCTCGGCATTCCCTTGCGGACATCGATTTTCGGCATGACGCGCGTGCTCTTTGGTTTGAGCATGATCCTTTCGGAAAACCGGTGTCCACTTTTCCTTAGATCATGCTCTGGCCGAGCTAACGCGCGTCCTGCAGTTCGGTTCAGGGCAGGGTGCTCAACCCTTCTTGTCCAGCTCGGCGATGATCTCGCCGGCCTCCTTGAAGGCGTGGTTGGCGGCCGGCACGCCGCAATAGATCGCCTGCTGGATGATGATTTCCTTGATGTCGTCGGGCGTGAAGCCGCCTTCCACCAAAGCCGCACGCACATGCATGCGGAATTCAGCCCATTTATCGAGGGCCAGCATGGTGCCGATCACCAGCACGCGGCGTGTGCGCTCATCGTAATGCGGGCGCGTCCAGACCTCGCCCCAGGCATAGCGGGTGATGAAGTCCTGGAATTCGGTATTGAAAGGCGTGCGACCGGTATTGGCCTTGTCGACCCAGGCATTGCCGAGCACCTTGCGCCGCCGTGCCATGCCGGTGTCGAAGCGTTCCTTTTCGTCCATTGCGTCTCTCCATCTTGGTCATGCGCGGGCTTGACCCGCGCATCCATCATTTGAAAAAAGATGGTTTGCCGTGTCACGCGCTGCGCGCAGCCCGGCAATGACATCAACATTGTTGTCAGCTGAGGAAGGCCAGCACTTCCTTCGCATAGGCGTCCGGCTGTTCGACATTGGCGATATGCGCCGCATCGACGATGGCGAGCTTCGAGCCCTTGATGCGGTCGCGGATGAATTCGGCCGCTTCGATATTCGTCGCCATGTCCTTCGAGCCGGCGATGATCAGCGTCGGTGCTGTGATGCTCTTGATGATCTCGCGGTGATCCATGTCGCGCACGGCGGCGCAGCAGGCGAGATAGCCTTCGACCGGTGTTGCGATCATCATCTCTTTCATGCGCGCGGTCTCGGCCGGATTATTCTTCTGGAAATTCTGCGTCAGCCACGCATTGATGACCGTGTCGGCGATGGCCGCAACGCTGCCGCCCTTGGTCACGTTCTCGATGCGTGTATTCCAGGGCGTCTTGTCGGCATAATAGGTCGAGGTGTTGGACAGGATCAGTTTCTCGATCCGGTCAGAGGCATTGGCGCCGAGCCACATGCCTTCCATGCCACCCATCGACAGGCCGAGCCAGTTGATCTTTTTCAGGCCGAGTCCATCCATCACCGCGATGGCGTCGCGCCCCAGCATCTCCATATTGTAGGGGCCTTTCGGTATGCCGGAGCGGCCATGACCGCGGCGGTCATAGCGCACGATGCGATACCGGCCGGCAAAAGCTTCCATCTGCGGATCCCACATGTGCTTGGTGGTGCCGAGCGAACTCGACAGCATCAGCACCGGTGCATCGGCCGGCCCTGTGACTTCAACGTCGATGGGACAGCTATCCGAGTCGATAACGGGCATTCAGTTTCCTCCAAGTTCAATGTTTGTGATTGCTTGTCCGCCCGCATCCTTCGAGAGGCAGGCTTTGTCTGCTCCTCAGGATAAAGGCCGAGAGAGAGGCTCATCGTCCCGACTTCGCCGTCGCGATCAGCCGGTCGATGAATTGCTGTGCGACTCCCTGATAGCTCATGGGATCGAACAGCCTTGAGAGTTCATTGGCGGGGATCACCGCCGTGACCTTGGGATTGTCGGCCAGTGCCTGCTTCAGCGTGATCCTGTCCGCAAAGGCTTTCTTGCTGGCTTCCTCGACCAGCTTGTGCGCCTCGGACTTGCCGATCCTGTCGGCGAGACGGAAGGCCACAGCTTCCGCCATGATCTGACCGCCGGTGATATCGAGATTGGCGCGCATGCGTTCGACGTCAACATCGAGGCCTTCGGCAATATCGACGATGGATGCCAGGGCCCCGGACGTGACGAGGGCGAGGGCCGGGAAGGTCGGCCATTCCGCCGCCCAGGCACCGGCGGCGCGCTCGTGCTCCTGCACTTCGGCGGCGAGGATGGTCGCGCAAAGCTGCGGCGCTATGGTCGCGCAGGCGAGCCCGGCCGCGGCCGCGACGGGATTGCGCTTGTGCGGCATGGTCGAGGAGCCGCCACGGCCTTCACCGGCTGGCTCGAACGCTTCGCCGACTTCGGTTTGCATCAAGAGCGCAACATCGCGCGCGATTTTGCCGCAGGTGCCGGCCAACATGGCGAGCGCCGTGGCGACTTCGCCGAGCCGGTCGCGATGCGTGTGCCACGGACCATCGGGCAGAGGCAGGTCCAGCTCCTTCGCGAAAGCGATTGCGACATCGATGCCGCGGTCGCCGAGTGCGGCGAGTGTTCCTGTTGCGCCGCCGAATTGCAGCGCGAGCGCTTCGTACCGTACACGTTTCAGCCGCGAACGCGCCCGTGTCAGGGCTGCGGCATAACCTGCGACCTTCAGCCCGAATGGCATCGGCAAGGCTTGTTGCAACCAGGTGCGTCCGACCGTCGCCGTATGACGATGCTTTTCCGCGAGCGTTGCGAAAGCCGGGATGGCGCGATCCAGATCGGTGATCAATGCGTCGATCACGGCGCGCAGCTCGAGCACCAAGGCGGTGTCGATGATGTCCTGGCTGGTCG
>JAEXXW010000033.1 GCA_023405565.1 Pseudomonadota bacterium | reverse complement strand
GAACTATTCCTCATCACAGGAAAGGAACAAGGACGGCCCTTACAGGGACTTACCTTCTCGAATGGTCACCATGAAATCTGGGAACCGCTGACCGCAAATGCGACCCGCTTTGTTTTCGTTGAAGTCGAGCCGCGGGCGGACCGGATAAACACGAAACATCCGGGAGACTGGCAACGAATTGAAGATTCTAAAGATAATCATCGAGCCGCACCTTGCCCCAATTAATTGGCCACGCCCGCTCGAAATCGGCCGGGTCGTGCCGTTTCTTCACCGTCGCGTCGATACCCATCTTACCGACGATCCGCCACGGATAGAGATCGGGCATGGGCTGCGCAGAGGGATCGTAAAGCGAGCCACGCGTGTTCGAGACCACGAAGACATCGCGCGCCGGATCAGCCCGTGTCGCAATGGCGTGATAGACTTCGGCAGGATCGTCGATGTTCGTATCGGGGCTGATGGCAACAACCAACTTGGTGTTCAGCCAGGGCGAGCCCATCGCGAGCATCAGCGCGTCATTGACGAACCCCTCGCGCGGATAATCAAACTGGAGAATGCAGGAGAGTGCTGCTCCCCAAGTCGGAAAGCGAACATCGTGAACTGTCAGACCCATTTCAGTCAGGCGATTGTAGAGAACCGCCTCGTGGCACAGTCGCGGCAAGGTCTGATGGTCGGGATCCGGACAAGTCTGGTGATTTCGGTAGATCGGCCGGTCCGCCCGCATGGTGATGGCCATCACCTCAAGCTCCGGGATATTCTCGTGGTGCGGCAGGTGATACATGGTCGGGGCGGTGACCTCACCCACCGGGAAGCGATCCTTCAGATTGACACGCGCCTCCACGACGATCTCGGCCTGTGCGGGCACCGACAGGTCGATGGTCTCACAAGGGACCATGTCGATGTCGCGGTCCATGATCGTACCAACCATTTCCATCTCGCCCCACATATCCATGTGCAGTCCGGAAAAATTGCCCATGATCTCGTAGGCTGGTGGCAATCCGAACACAATCGCAATGGGCATGTAGTCCATGCCCATTTCTCGGTACTTGTTGATGATGATATGCGTATGCGGTGTGGCGAAACTGATAAGACCGCGCCGAGGCCCCACAGCCTGGGTACCTGCGTGCGATGAGTTGTAGAATCCGGTTTCCGGATCGCGAACGATGTTCATCGCCGTGACGTAGGGCGCCTGATCCTTGTCCTTGTGCCGAGGTATCGGCAGCGTCAGCCAGTCCGCCTCTGCACCAAGCCGTATCACCTCTTTGACCGGGCCGGTTTTCACATGTCGGAACGGGCGCGGAGGTTTGCGCAGGCGATAGGCCAGCGTGCGCAGATAGTTTTCCGGGATCGTACCGAGGGCACGCGCCTGCAATGCCCGCGATTTCACGAGGATGTCGCAGAGCCGGAATCCCGGTTTTTCGACGATATTTTCAAACAAGATCGGCTGGTCGCTTTGGGCAGAAAGCGCCCCGATATTTTCCATGTTCACAGGCTTGGTGATCCTGTGAACGATATCCGTGTTCGTATCGAAATAGCCACGCAAACTGTCGTCGAGCGGCCGCAACGGAGGCGATGGCGGACAATGTGAAACCGAGTACCTCATAACGACACCTGCGATGAACAACGAATAATCACGACGAACACGGCCATCATCCCGCCCTACACTGCAAATTCACAAAGCGCGCTGGCGGCTTTGCTCGACAACAATCCGACTACGCTCGTGCCTCGCGGGGCGTCGCGGTGACGTGTCCGCGCTCGATCGTCAGAGTTTCGTCGACAATGCTGTCCAGCAGTTGCGGACTCGATTCCGTAATCAGCAATGCAAGGTCGCGGCGCTCCTCACGCACGCGCGCCAGAGTTCGTGCGTAATTGAGTGCCAGCGCAGGGGCCAAACCTTGAAATGGCTCATCCAGCAATATGCCTCGCTTTGCGATCATCAGCGCACGCCCAAGAGCAACCATTTTTCCCTGGCCTCCCGACAACGCACCGCTCCGCCGGTTTCGGAATTCGGCGAGTTCAGGAAGAAGCTCGTAGATCCCCTCCAGCCTGGAGCGCTGTTCCGATCGCGAAAGGTTCAAAGCAAGCGCCGGCAGAAGAAGATTGTCTTCGACCGAGAATTGTCCGATCAGCCTTCGGTCCTCGGGGGCATAGCCGATGCCGATGGAGGCGCGTTCGTAGACCGGGACCGCCGCGAGGTCGCGACCGTCTAACTTGAGATGGCCGCGATCGAGCGGAAGCAATCCCATGATGGTGCGTAAGGTTGTGGTCTTGCCAGCACCGTTGCGGCCAAGCAGGACGGTTGTCAGGCCAGCCGTCAACGTGAAACTGACATCCCGCAGGATCGGCGTGCCGTCGATACTGACATGAATCTGCTCGAGACTTAGCATCACGCCACTCCGACCACATTCTCCCGCACATAGGGATCGTTCAGCACGCTGTCGGGCTTGCCTTCGGCTACAACGCGCCCCGCATTCCAGACCAGAACACGGTCCGCATAACGGCGCACGATCTCCATGTCGTGTTCGACAAACAGAGCAGCAACCTTCTCCGCCCGGAGAGCGAGCACAATCGTCTCCATAAGCTTGAACTTCTCGCTGGCGCTGACACCACTGGTGGGCTCGTCGAGCAATATCAAATGCGGCTTCAGAGCCATCGCCAGCACAATGTCGGCGAGCTTGCGCATGCCTTCGGAGAGTTCGACTGAGCGTTGCTCTGCAGCCTGCTCCAGTTCGACAAGCCGCAACAGAGACTGCGCCTCCTCGCGGTACCGGGGATGATCAAGCGGCGTCAGGGGGAGCCAAAACCCACGTCGCGCAGCGACAGCCATCATGACATTCTCGAGCAGGCTGTGATCGCTGAACAATTGCGGCAACTGAAACGCGCGCGCGATACCCATCTTCGTGATCGCGCGCGGTGACAGACCGGTGATGTTGCGGTCTTTCAAATACACGCTTCCAGCGGACGGCCGTACGTAGCCAGTGCACAGATTGATGAAGGTGGTCTTGCCGGAACCGTTGGGACCGATAATGGCAACGAACTCGTGCGGTGCAATCTGCAGATCGACGCCGTTGGCGGCGGTAACGCCATCAAACGCGACTTTCAAATTTTCGGTGCGGAGCAGCGGCGTGGTCATTTCGCAGACTCCTTGCGGGCAGTAAACCGACTGATCACTCCGTAGAGCCCCTGGGGCAGGAAGAAGATCACCAGCAGCAAAGCAATACCGACAATCAGATTCCAGGCACCCGCTGCATAGCCCGCGGCAAACGTGTGAATGAGCTCCAGGAAAATCGAACCCATGAACGGCCCGATCACACCGCCGATACCTCCAAGCACGGCCACAAGCACCAGATGCCCGGACGCTGTCCAATATGCCATTTCAGGTACGACGTGCCCGATCGCCATGGCGCCGATGGCGCCACCAAGTCCCGCAAGCGCCGCCGACACGACATAGGCCGACAGCAAGACCCGGCGGACCGATACGCCGAGATACTCAAGCCGAACCTCGTTGGTATGGATCGCGGACAGCGCTTGCCCCATCGGGCTCTCGAGATAGCGCGTGATCACCAGGCACACCGCACCGACCATCACGAGCACGGCGTAAAACAGGACGTAGCCGAAGGCGTTCCGGTCCAGCACCATGCCAAACACTGTCGGAGCGGTGACACGCATGCCGTCGGTCCCGCCCGTCAGGGCATAGAATTTTGCCAGAATGGCGAAAAGGATCATCGAAACGGCGAGGTTCAGCATCGCAAAGAAAATCGAGCGATAGCGCACGAGAAAGACCCCGATCAGCGCGCCACCGGCAGCGGCCACGACAATGGCCGAGACGATGAGGACACCGAAATCGGTGATGCCGGCGCGGGTCGACAGATAGGCAGTCGTGTAGGCGCCAAGCGCGTAATACGTCGCGTGGCCGAGAGAAATCATGCCTGCGCGTAGCAGCAGCGCCACACCGAGCGCACCAAGGCCGTGCGCCAGCGCCAGCGTGAACACAAACTGGAGCCAAGGCACCGCGATCGGCAGCACAGCAACAAATGCAAGAAAAATAAATGTCAAAATTACGCGCATGGTTCAAATCCTGCGCGCCTGGGCTTTGCCGAACAGACCATAAGGCCGTACGAGCAACACCAGCAACATGACGATGTAAGGCACGACGACATCCAGCTCAGGAGCGAAGTAGATCGCGAGCGCGCGGGCTACACCGACAATCACTGCAGCAACGGCTGCCCCCTCGATCTGCCCAAGGCCACCGATGGCAGCAACCGCGAAGGCCAGCACCATGGTTTCCGCTCCAAGCCCAGGCGCGACCCCGGTCGTCGGGGATGCAAGCGCGCCTCCAAGAGCGGCCAGAAACACACCCAGGGTGAAGGCCATCATAAATACACGGTTTGTCCGGATTCCGAGCGTCTGCGATACCTCGCGATCTGTAACAACCGCGACCATGAGTTTACCAAGGCGAGTGTGGGCAATCAGAAGCTTGAGGGCGACAAGAACGACGATTGCGAGCCCGATCAGCAGCAGTTGATAGTTCAGATAAACAACACCACCGATCGTGGAATTGCCAAGCAACTCCATCGGCGTGTCCTGGTAGAATGTCTGCACACCGAACACGAGCCTTTGCAGATCTTCGAGAATGAGAAAAATCCCGAACGTCACCAGGATTTGGACTGCTTCCGGTTTGCCATAGGTCCACCGCAGAAACGTACTTTCAATCAGCGGCCCAAACAGGGCTGCAACTGCGGCGGCACTCAGCAGGAGAGCAAGAAACGTAAAGGCCGGAGGCAATCCAACGGAGAGCAGCCAGAGACTGATGCTGACCGCCATGTAAGCGCCAATCGCATAGAAACTGCCATGCGCAACATTCAGAATATGAAGAACGCTGAACACCAATGTAAGACCAACCGCCACGAAAAAGATGACCGCAGCGTTGGCCAGACCATCGATCAACAGAGGAACAAACGCCTGCAGCATAAGACTTCGCGTTCTTTCGGTTGGCGCAAGAATGAAAAAAGCAGCCCTCGGCGCGGACAAATATTCATCCGCGTCGAGGGTCTTGTACTCGCTTACTTGTAGGAGCCCGGCTGCGGGAGCCCGTCAAGGAACGCCTTGTCGTGCGTCTTGATCCAGGCAAACGGATCCTGACCGGCGGGCGGTGTCACCTTCGCGGCTGGATAGCGTGCCATCTTGTCGATAATCGGAAATGGGCGCTCGTCGGTCATCTTGGTGACGCCAACGATCTGATCGACCAGACCATCATTGTCTTCAAGGCGAAGTTTCGAGGTGCCTGTCAGCGTGTTGATTTCAAGCCCTTTCAACGCTGCGGCAATCTCCTTGCGGGTCGGCCACGCACCGCTTCTATCCTTGACCGCCTTTTCGTAGGCAGCCTTCATCATCATGATGGCGTTGGCCATCTTGAAGCTCGGAAACACCGGATATTCGTTGTAGCGCTTCCGATATTCTTCAACGAAAGCCACGGTTTCCTTATTAGCCTGAGCGGCTGCTGTCAGCCACCAGTGATCGCCGAGTGCGCCTGTGATGACGCCATCCGGCAGCTTGATACGTTGCAGGATGGGCTCGCCCACCGCAAGCACGGCCTGGCTATTCTGGAATAGCCCGCGCGGCAGCGCTTGACGCACGAAGTTCTCCAGATCGCCACCCCACAGATTGGAAAAGATGACATCCGGCTTGGCACTCGCAAGACGCGAAATTTCCGTCTGATAGCTCGAAGAGCCCAGACGCGGGAAAAGTTCTGCGACGAACTGAATATCCGGCTTCTGAGCCAGCAGCGCCGCTTTAAAAATCGCCGCGGCATCATGCCCGAAGGCGTAATCCGGATTAATGATCGCAACGGTCTTCACATCCGGCTTAACCTTCAGAAGGTAAGCTGCCATCGCCACGAATTCCGGGATCGTGCTGCTGTTCGCACGGAACACGAAGTTGTAGCGATCTTTCAGCAGCATCTGATGCGTATCGCAGTTCCATGAGATCATTGGCATGCCGAGCTGCTCGGCCACCGGTGCCAGCGCGAGACAATTGCCGCTCGACAGCGCGGCGATCATCACCTGGTTGGACTCATCCGCGGCCAAACGGCGATACTCCGCCACGATACGGTCGGTTCCGATTGCTTCATCGACATAGATCGGCGCGAGCGGCACCCCACCGATGCCACCAGACTTGTTAATCTGATCGATCATGAGTTCTGCGGCATTGCGTCCTGGCATGCCATAGGCAGCTGCGGGACCAGACGTGAACGTGAATATTCCGACGCCGATCTTGTCGGGCTTGTTCTGCGCTAGCGCAGGCGAAACCATAGCCAGCCCAGCGGCAACGGCCCAAGAAATAATCTGCTTCACTTAATCGCTCCCATGATCCCAGAACACAAAATCGTACTCGGCCTGATGCCGCGCACCACAGCCGGAGTCACCGCATAAGCGACTGTGAAATTTCACAACATCATCGCTTTTAGTGTCAAGCAAGCAAGAAGACGTCGAATGCGCGAAGACTCCACAATCGATGTAACAAGATACGCCAATGCGCCACTTTCCTGAGCACTTCGCCAACCACCCTGTCCATCCACGATACTTACTTCAATAAGTTTATTACCTATTTGGGACGCGTCAAGCGCCCTGAAAGCCGCTTCAGCGGCAGTGCAGCGCCTCGTCCGACTAGCGAAGAAACTCTAGAATTTCAGCGCAGAATGCCTGAGCGTGAACTCGCGGGAAGAAGTGCCCGCCGTTAAAGCGGCGCAAGGTTGCGCCCGGAATCGCGGCACTGAGCCGCTCAGCATAATAAGCCGGAACCATAGCATCGTCATCGGCTCCAATAACGAGGGTCGGCGCCAGAATGCGATGAAGCTCGTTTGCGCGATCAAAATCGAGCAACATGCGTATGCGCGCCGCCGTGACGGAAATCGGATCGAGATTGTTCATGGCTGCCGACGTCGCTTCGTCGAGCTCCTTCTCATGCTCGTTCATCCACTCCGCTGCAAACCCGAGCACATTGGTGAGATCCTGATAGGCAGATGCGCCCATCCGCTCCAGCACTTGGACGCGCACATCGAACAGGATTTTGAAACGATAGTCCGCTTTATCCCATGTGCCGCTCAGCACGAGCTTGCCCAGTCGCTCAGCTGCGTCGAGCGCCAGCACTTGGCTGATGGCACCGCCCGTAGAATGCCCCACGATATGGGCACGCTCGACCTCGAAGTGATCCAGAACGGCGATAACGTCCTTCGCCATCCCCTCGACCGAATAAGCCTGTTCGGGCCGATCACTGCGGCCTGCACCGCGATGATCAAAAAGGATGAGGCGATAATGATCGCGGAGAAACGGCCGATGCGCATTCCAGAAAGTCGCCGATCCGCCAAGTCCAGCAATCAAGACGAGAGGAGGACCCTCGCCTTCCATCTCGACGAAGAGCCGGCATCCATCTGGCGTCTGGAAGAAGGGCATAACGAACTCAGGGCTTGCCGAGTTTGTCGACCAGCGGCTCGCCAAAAACCGTCTTTCGCTCAATCTCCAGAATGTTGTCGGGCCGCGGGAATGGCTCCGGCGTCGGTTCACCTAGCTTCATAGGTCGGCCAATCGCCTTGAAGAAGGTTTCGAGGCCATTTGGCACAAGGAACCAGACGAACTTGAGCTCGACGCCCTCGTCGGCAATGAACATGTGAGGATTCGTCCGCCCGATATAGACGCTCGCACCCGGCACGATGCGATG
>JAEXXW010000732.1 GCA_023405565.1 Pseudomonadota bacterium | reverse complement strand
CCGCACAGGGCAAAGGCCGCATCAGCCTGAGCCAGGACCCCGCAGTCAGCCTGCAATATGCCGGCGAAATGATCGCGGCCTTCATCACGCGCGCCGGCGGCAGCGTGAAGGGCGAGATCACGACCGGCACCGTGCCTGAGGGACTGAAGCCAGCCTATGTGCACCGGCAGTCACGCTCGCTGTCGCGCATCCTCATCGATCTGCTGAAGGTCTCGAACAACTACATCGCCAATCAGGTCTTTCTGGAGATTGGCGCGCATCGCTTCGGCGGCCCGGTCAGCCTCGAAAAATCGCTGAAGGTCGCCAACGAAATGCTGGCGGCGAATGGCCTAGCCGACGCCATTCATCTCGAGGAAGGCTCTGGCATCAGCCGCAACAACCACTTTACCGCACAAGGCCTGGCCAAGGTGCTCGCGCTCTTTGCGCCGCACGCCAACCTGCTTCGCGGTCATGACGGCGGCCTGAACAAGACCGGCACGATGGATGGCGTGCGCACGCTCGCTGGCTATGCCGACATCAAAGGCCACGGCCGCGTGCGCGCCGTAATCTCGCTCACCAGCAACGACGGCGAGATGCGCTTCAAGCTGCTCAAGGCGATTGAGTCCGGGCTGTAGTCCAGTCGTCGTCGCCGCCTTCGCGGGGACGACGATGTGAGGTCTCCTGCAGCGCTCGCCGCGTCGCATTTACATAACTTTACACGGCGCACATTCCGCTGAAACGGGGCTCATCCAGATTGCGTCCGTGGCCGCAAGCCACTCAGAGACCTTCAGGAGAGCTTAACCCATGACCGAGCAGCACAACGCTGATCGTCCGGAGCCGTCCCCCGCTCCGCGCGTTCCCGCCCCCCGCACCAGGCGTAGCCGCACCCTCGTCTTCGCAACACTCGTCCTCGCTGCCGGATTGACCGGCGCCGCCGTCACCAAGGCTGTCAGCAATCCGTTCGGCTTCGGGCCCGGATGGCATGGTGGCATGCGCGGTCCCTGGGGCGGTCCGCTTGACGCGACCCAGATCGAAGATCGCGCCGACCGCATGCTGCGTCATCTCGCCGTCGAGCTCGATGCCAACAACGAGCAGCAGGAGAAGCTGCGCGGCATCATGCGCGATATGTTGAAAGATGTGTTGCCGGCCCGCGAAAAGGCTCAAGCCGCACGTCGTCAGGCGCGCGAGTTGCTGACACAGACCACGATCGACCGCGGCGCGATGGAGAAGCTGCGTGCCGAGCAGATCACACTCGCCGACAGCGTGTCGAAACGCGTCGTGCAGGCGCTCGGTGACGCCGCCGAGATCCTGTCACCCGAACAGCGCCGCAAGCTCAACGATCGTTTCCCGCCTTTCAGCGCGGGTGGTCCGCGCTGGCGGCACGGCTGACGTCCGTCCGCAGATATCCTCCCGGGCGACGCCGGCTCCACCCGTCTCGCCACGTTTCAGGTCCGGACCTTATGAGCCCGCGGGTCCGGAACGGGAGGGTTGGGTGGGGGCTTTCAGTTCGTCCCCTGAATTTGAAGGCCCTCACCCACTTTCTGCATGAAAGCGTTTTCGAGCGAAGCAGATACCGGCCAAAGCCGGCTTCGTCCGGCGACGGCCGGTTCGCGTGAAGAAAACGCGTCAAACCAAAAAGTTAGAGCTCCGGCTTTAATTCCATCAAAGCCGGAAAAGCTCTAGAATGTCCGTCGTGACCGACCGCATTTTGCTCATTGAAGACGACCGGCGGCTGGCCGAGATGATTTCCAATTATCTCGGTGAAGCCGGTTTCCAGACCGCGATCGCGCCATCCGGCAGCACCGGCATGGCGCTGCAGGATCGCGAACCCTTCGACATTCTCATTCTCGATCTGATGTTGCCTGACATGGATGGCCTCGATGTCTGCCGGCGCATCCGCGAGAAATCGCAAACGCCGATCCTGATGCTGACCGCGCGCGGCGACGCCATGGATCGCGTGGTCGGCCTCGAAATGGGCGCCGACGATTATCTGCCCAAGCCGTTCGAGCCGCGCGAGCTGCTGGCGCGTCTGCGCGCCCTGCTCCGCCGTGCACGCTCGGACCGCAAGAATGACCTGATGCGCTTCGGGCGGCTCGAGATCGACACCGCCGCACGACAGGTGCGCCTTGATGGCGACGAGCGCCCCCTCACCAGCTATCAATTCGCTCTGCTATTGGCGCTTGCCGAGAATGCCGGGCGCGTGCTCTCGCGCGACACCATCATGAATCTGTTGAAGAGCGAGACCCTCGAAGCGTTCGATCGCTCGATCGATGTGCATATCTCTCGCATCCGCGCCGCCATCGAAGACGATCCGAAAAAGCCGCGCCGTGTGATCACCGTGCGCGGCGCGGGCTATGTCTTCGCCAAGGCGCAGGATTAGCGCATGACGCCGAAAAGTGCGAAGCGGTTTTCGGATAACGTCATGCGCCAGAAAACAACGCCGCAGCACGAGATCACGCACGCATGAAGCGGCTGTACCAGAAGATCTATCTCACCATTGTCGTGACGCTGCTGCTCGTGGTTCTGGTCGCGGGCGCAATCTGGCGTTTCGGCGCGCAACCCGGCGCCTTCACCGAAGGCTTCGAGGTCGCCGGCGAACTCGCCGCCGCCGCCTTGCCGCCGGCCAATGCGCCAGCGGCGGAACAGCAGGAAGCCATCGACCGGCTGGCCAAGCGACTGAAACTCGACCTGACATTGTTCGACGAAACGTTGCGTCCGCTCGCGCGATGGGGCCGCCCGCTTCCACAACCGACGCGCGACAGAGGCGGCTGGATCTATGGCCCCGGCGGACCGGCCTTCGCGTTGCAACTGCCGGATCAGCGCTGGATCGTTGCCGGCGCGCCGCCGCGTCATCCTCATCCCGCGCTTGGGCTGATGATGGTGCTGGGCGGCATTGCGCTCGTGATTGCGCTTTGCGCGTTTCCGGTCGTGAAGGGCCTCACCCGCCGCCTGGAGCGATTGCAGATTGGTGTTGAAACGCTTGGCGCAGGCGATCTGTCCGCGCGCGTGAAAGTGGAAGGCCGCGACGAGGTCGCCCGGCTCGCGGAAAGCTTCAATCATTCCGCGGCGCGTATCGAGGAACTCGTCAATGCGCATCGGCTTTTGCTGGCGCATGCCTCGCACGAAATCCGCACGCCGCTGTCGCGCATTCGCCTCGGCATCGAGTTGCTGCAACAGAAGCAGGATCCGAAATACAAGGCCGCGCTGGAGCAGGATATCGCCGAGCTTGACGAACTGGTGGATGGTATTCTGCTGGCCAGCCGCCTCGATATTGCCAGGAGCCTGCCCGATCGGGAGAGTGTCGATCTCCTCGCCCTCGCGGCGGAGGAAGCCGCGCGTTACGACGATTGCCAGGTCGAAGGCGATGGCGTTGAGGGCGATGCGATCACCATCAGCGGCGACGCGCGCTTGCTGCGGCACCTGATCCGCAACCTGCTCGACAATGCGGCGCGGCATGGCGAGCCGCCGATCCGGATCGAGGTTCAGCACAAGGGCAACAACGCGATCATCGACGTGCTCGATACCGGCAATGGCATCCCACCGGCCGAGCACGAGCGGGTATTCATTCCCTTTTATCGCCTGCCCGGCGAGACGAAAGGCTCCGGCCTCGGCCTCTCTATCGCGCGCCAGATCGCCCGCCTGCATGGCGGCGATGTCACCGTCATGCCGCCGCTCGATCACGGCAGTTGCCTGCGTGTGTCGCTGCCGATGAGCTAGCCGCAGCACTCTGCGCTTTCGCGTCGGCGCGCAGAATGCGAAGATCGATCATGACCTCCCGCCCGTCGCCGCATCCCCGCTTAGCCTACCGCCACTTTCGCATCATCCCGACGCGCTGGATGGACAACGACGCCTATGGCCACATCAATAACGTGACCTATTATTCGTATTTCGACACGATCGTGAACGGCTATCTGATCGAGCAAGGCGCGCTCGATATCGCCAAAGGCGCCGTCATCGGCCTCGTCGTCGAGACGCAATGTCATTACTTCAGGCCGATTTCATTTCCGGACACGATCACCGGGGCCCTGCGCGTGGCCCATCGCGGCAGGTCGAGCGTGCGCTATGAAATCGGCATCTTCCGCGCGGACGATGACCTTGCGTCGGCGCAAGGTCACTTCGTGCATGTCTATGTGGATCGCGCGAGCGGCCGGCCCGCAGCGCTGCCGGAGGCCTTGCAGCGGGCCGTGTCCGATCTTGTTGTCGGCTAGCGCCAGCCCAGCGCCGGCGCGACATGTTTGAGGATCGCCTCGATCACATGCGCGTTGTAATCGACGCCGAGCTGGTTCGGCACGGTCAGCAGCAGCGTGTCGGCTTCCGCAATCGCCTCGTCCTGCCTGAGTTGCGCAATCAGCTTGTCCGGTTCGTCCGCATAGGAACGGCCGAAGATGGCGCGCTCGGTCTCGCTGATGAAACCAACCTGGTCGGCGCTCTCGTCGCGCCCGAAATACATGCGGTCGCGCTCGTCCACCAAGGCGAAGATCGAGCGCGACACTGACACCCGTGGCGTGTGCGTGTGCCCCGCCTCCTTCCATGCCGCGCGGAAGATCCGGATCTGCTCGGCCTGCTGCACATGGAACGGCTTGCCGCTCTCGTCGATCTTCAGCGTCGAGCTTTGCAGATTCATGCCGAGCTTGGCCGCCCATTCCGCGGTCGCATTGGTGCCCGCGCCCCACCAGATGCGCTCCCGCAAGCCCTCTGAGTGCGGCTCGAGACGCAGGAGGCCGGGCGGATTGGGAAACATCGGCCGCGGGTTCGGCTTGGCGAAGCCCTTGCCCTGAAGCACCTCGAGAAACACCTCAGTATGGCGCCGCGCCATGTCGGCATCGCTCGTGCCCTCTTCCGGCGCGTAGCCGAAATAGCGCCAGCCATCGATTACCTGTTCCGGAGAACCGCGGCTGATGCCAAGCTGCAGCCGCCCGCCGCTGATCAGATCGGCACTGCCGGCGTCCTCGGCCATGTAGAGCGGGTTCTCGTAGCGCATGTCGATCACGGCGGTGCCGATCTCGATCTTTTTCGTCCTGGCACCGACTGCCGCCAGCAGCGGAAATGGCGAGCCGAGCTGACGCGCGAAATGATGCACGCGGAAATAGGCGCCGTCGGCGCCGAGTTCTTCGGCCGCGACGGCAAGGTCGATCGATTGAAGGAGCGCGTCGGCGGCCGTGCGCGTCTGCGATTGCGACGACGGCGACCAATGGCCGAAGGAGAGAAAGCCGAGTTTTTTCATGGGGGAACTATCGTTGCGGGAAAGGGTCGCGTTGCGGGAGGGGGGCGGGTAGCAGCCTTATCTAGTGCGGAATTCGCGCGGGAACAGATGCGACGACGCATCGCCCGGCATGCGCTCAATCCTTGAACGGATCGAACTCACCGGAACCGGCCATCGCGACGGCAAACGGGCGCAGCGTGTGCAGGACCTTGATCGTGCCGGCATGCTGGGCAAGAACCTCCGGCAAGCGCCGATATGCCATCGGACTTTCGTCCAGATCGCCGCCGATCAGCATGACGCCGCGTTCCGCCAGCCAGCGGTCCATGTCGTCCCGGTTGAACGTTCGCAAGGCCACCTTGCGGCCGAACAAACGACCCGCCCCGTGAACGGTCGAGTAAAGCGAGGCGCGCGCTTCCGGCGAATCCACGCCTTCGACGATCACCGCATCATCGCCCATCGAACCGCCGACAAAACCCCGCTGACCGGGAAAGGCGGGTGTCGCACCCTTTCGGACCACCCAGAGATCCCGGCCATCGTGGGTCTCCCGCCACGCATAGTTATGATGGTTGTGCACCATCTCCGTGACTTCGCCACCGATGATCTTGCGCACGCGCTCCACCACCCATTCACGCCCCGCATAGGCGTAACGGCCAGCCAGTTCCATTGCTGCGATGTAGCGACGCCCGATCTCGGAATCCTCGTTGATGACAGCGGGAGCGACATTCATCCCGTCCTTGCCACCCGCAGCCTTCAAATACTTGGTCGCGCTGGAGTGACCGAGCCCGCGGCTTCCGAAATGGACCCCGATCCAGACAAAACCGTCCTGATCGCGCATCAGGTCCACATAGTGATTGCCGGAGCCGACGGTGCCGAGTTGAGTTACTGCTTTCTGCCGGTAATTCTCCATGTCGGACATGCGCCAGGCATCGGAATCGTCAAACAGGTCGTGCTCGACGCGCTCTTCGTTCCGCCGGCCGATACCGAATGAAATGACACGGGCAACATCGTGAATGATCGGACCCACCCGGTCCTCAATCGCCGCGTAGGGTGTGTCGAGGCGAACGGCCATGTTGCCGCAGCCGATGTCGAATCCGACGCCGGAAATACTGATCTGCCCTTCATAGGCGATGACACCACCGACCGGCTGCGCGTAACCAAGATGGCCGTCAGCGCAGATCACGCCGCCCACAACATTACCGATGCCTATGCAATTACGCATCTGTGCGACGGTCGCGTCGTCATGCGTGCCGAAAATCTTCAGCGGACTGTTCTGGTACGCAGGCGCCTGCGGCGGCAATTCCACCGACAAAGCCTCGGCCGCTTTCAGATTTCGTTCGGCACGCGCAGCATCGCGATAGGTGCACCACAACGGCATCGACCGCTGGCCGGGCCGTTCGACACGGGAATCGGGATCAAGGCCCGCCTCAATGGCGAGTTCACGCGCGCGCGCTTCAAGGGGATCGGAACGTCTCATGGCACGGTCTCAATGGAAGAATAGAAGGAAACGGAATTCGGCGATTATGGGAGCTGCCGTAGGTTTCCTGGTATCTTGCGGACAACAAGGAGCGAACGACCGGAGCGCTTGCTCCGTTCGAATGCTGCCGCCGCCTGTCCATTGCCGTGACGTGTCATGGCGTCACCTTACACCAACGACGCAGCAATTACTGCGTCCAAGCGCATGAATTGTTTTCATCGCACGTATAACCGGACGCGATGTTTAGCAGGCGATGATCGCGATTGCTAAATTGCGATTCTCTTCAAGGAATGCGTGCATATCTTTGAAAGTCATGCAGGCGCGCACG
>JAEXXW010000682.1 GCA_023405565.1 Pseudomonadota bacterium | reverse complement strand
GCCATAAGCAATCAATCGACCCGCCGCTCTGGGTCCCCGCCTTCTCGGGGACGAGCGGGTCAATCAGGAAGACTTCCATGAAGCCATATCGAATGAACACCACCACCCAACCAAAACCCCGCCGCTCCCTCACCCATGCGCGCTACTGGTCCGACCTCTATTGCCTCTGGCGCTTCTGCGGCAAGCAGGCCTGCCGGCGCAGCCGGGCCTGCAAGGGCGCTCCGCGCATGTGTTTCCGCGCGCTGCCGCTGGTGCCGCCGGACGCGCTGGCTTTCATGCAAGCTTTTGACGATGGCCTGAGCGAATGGCTCTCCTTCGACGAGATGATGGAGCGCAACGAAAACGAATGGGCCGCGGTGGAAGACTGGCACGAGCTCGTGATGTCCACGCTGCCGGACAGCGATAAAGGATCGGCCGGATGACCGGCCGGGCCGGAAGCAGCGTCAATGCCGCAGCACTCAACGCCCGGCCCGGCCGAGCGCTTCCACGTCTTTCAGCCAGGCGAGCCGCTTGTCGGTCGGCACATCCGTCACCATGCCGAACAACGTCTCGCGCACCGGCTTCACGCCGATGAAATGCAGGATGTTGTGCTTGATGAGCTTGATCGCATGCGGCCCATACCACAGCCGATAGACCAGCACCGGCATGCCCATGGTCATGATGAGGCGCGCGGTCTTGTTCTCGAAAATGCGCCAGTTCATCGCGTGTTCGCTGTTGTGGCGGCGGATCAGATCCGGCTGCAGGATCCGCTCGATGAAGCCCTTCAGCAGCGCCGGCATGTCGCCGCACCAGAGCGGAAACACGAACACCCAATGATCGCTCCGCGCCAGCCAGTCACAAGCCTCGCGCAGATCGGGCTCGAGCGGCTGCTCCTTGCGATAGCCCTCATGCAGGATCGGGTCGAACGTCATGTGCGACAATGCGAACGTCTTCACGTCGTGCCCCGCGGCCAGCGCACCGCGCGCATAGGCGTTCGCCAGCGCCGCGCAAAAGGTCTGGTCCTGCGGATGCCCGACGATGATCGCGATCCTTGCCATGGGATTTTCCTAGCCGCATGGCCCGCCCGGGCGATTGAGCTACCGCAAGAGGCACGCTTTTCGCATTCGCATCGCCAGCACAACCACGCTCACATCTCGGTGATGGTGCATCGCGCGGCCAAACCATCTCGTTCGCTCCGCGTTGATTCTACCTCCTGCAGTGCAGGATTTCCCGATCCGGGGGCGCGATGGAGCCAGCCATGGCCGCCGCCTCCCCTGTGATCCCGACCGACCTTTCCGACGCCGAACATCGTGTGCAATTGCGCCGCGCCGTCGTCGCCAGCACGATCGGCACCGCGATCGAATGGTACGATTTCTTTCTCTACAGCACGGTCACCGGCCTCGTCTTCGCCAGGCTGTTCTTTCCGAATTCGGACCCGCTCACCGGTACGCTCGAAGCCTTCGCCATCTACGCGGTCGGTTTCCTGGCGCGTCCGGTGGGTGCGGCGATCTTCGGCCATTACGGCGATCGCATCGGCCGCAAATCCACGCTGATCGCCACGCTCATGCTGATGGGCCTCGCCACCTTCGCCGTCGCGCTGGTGCCGACCTATGACAGCATCGGCATCTGGGGCGCGGTCATCCTCACCATCCTGCGCTTTCTGCAGGGTGTCGGTGTCGGTGGCGAATGGGGCGGCTCGGTGCTGATGTCGATGGAATGGGCCCGCTCCAATAAAAGTCGCGGCTTCATCGCCTCATGGCCGCAATTCGGCGTGCCCTGCGGCTTGTTCCTCGCCAATCTCGCCGTCCTCGCCTTCAGCCAGATGGCCGGCGATCAGTTCTATAGCTGGGGCTGGCGCATCCCCTTCGCGCTCAGTCTGATCCTGGTCGCGGTCGGCCTCTATATCCGGCTCGGCATCATGGAAACGCCGATCTTCACCAAGCTGGTGTCCGAACGCAAAATCGAACGCGCGCCGATCCTGGAAGTGATCCGGCGTCAGCCCAAGGAGATCATCCTCAGCGCCTTCGCCCGCATGTCGGAACAGGCGCCGTTCTATATCTTCACCGCCTTCATCTTCGCTTATGGCGTCAATTCGCTGAACGTGACGCGCGATTTCCTGCTGGTGGCTGTGCTGACGGCATCAGTGCTCTCGTTCGTCTCGATCCCGCTCTTTGGTCATATCTCGGACCGCATCGGCCGCAAGGCGATGTATATGATGGGCGCGCTGGCGACGGGCGTCTTCGGCTTCATCTATTTCGGGTTGCTCAACACCGGCTCGGCGGTGCTGATTTTCCTTGCCATCGTACTGTCGCTCATTCCGCATGACATGCAATACGGGCCGCAGGCCGCGCTGATTGCGGAATCGTTCACCGGCCGCCTGCGCTACAGCGGCGCCTCGCTTGGCTATCAGCTCGCATCCGTCATTGCCGGCGGCCCCGCGCCGCTGATCGCAACCTGGTTGTACAGCACCTATCATTCCTCGCACGCGATCGCGCTCTACATCGCCGCCTGCGCGGCCATCAGCCTGATCGCGACCGCGCTGATGCGCGATTACACCGGCCGCGATATCCGCGAGGAATACAGCCTTGTGTAAGCGTCGCGGCGTTTGGCAAAAGCGCGCGCCCGTGTCGCATCGTCAGGCGGAACGTTTGGTCGCCGTACTGGTTGTCACCGCTGGATGATTTACAGACTTTTGCGGATAGACATACGCCGTCTGTTGGCGGCGCTGATCCTCGCCGGTGCGATGGTGCTTACCACCGTGCCCGGTTCAAGGACCATGGCCCAAACTCCGAATGCCTGCACTCCCGAAGACCTGATCAAACAAACGCTCATCCCCGCGCTGTTGAATGACGGTATCGGCGGTATAGCGGTGGCGCTGCGCATCGGCGATCGCATGCAATTCTTCAACTACGGCTTCGCAAACATGGCGAGCCGCGAACCGATCACGTCCGACTCCCTGTTCAATCTCGCCTCTCTGCGCAAGGTGCTGGAAGTGACGGTGCTTGCCGATGCCGTGCAGCGTGGCGAACTCAGTCTCGATGATCCCGCTGCAAAATATGTCACTGAACTTCAGGCTGGCGGCGCAATCCGCAAGGTCACACTCGGCCAGCTTGCCAGTCACAGTTCGGGCCTGCTGCTGCCGGCCGATCACCCGCCATGGCCGACACAGAGCTACACATTCGACCAGTTCATTCGCATCCTGAACGACTGGACGCCGCCGGCCGGACACAGACCCGGCGAAGCGCACACCTATACGCATGCCGGCTATGTGCTGCTCCAGCTCGCGCTCGAGCGGCGCTTCGCCATGCCGATCGGCCAGTTGCTCGAGGAGCGCCTCCTTAAACCGCTCGGCATGACGTCGACTGTTCTTCGCGAGCGCCGGCTCGCCGGGCCGCAAGCAGCACTGCCCAGCGCCGTGCAAGGTTATGGCGAGGACGGCGACCCCATTGGCGCACCCGGCAACCAGCAGAGTTATTATGACTTCTCCGGCACCGGGCAGGTATTCTCATCTGCCCGCGATCTGGCAACGCTTGTTTCGGCCTATCTTGGCACGACGTCGGTGACGCCTGAGCTTCGTGCGGCGATGCAACTCGCACAACGAGACGTGATCGATATGAGCGAGTCCATGTCGCAGGCGCTGGCATGGGAGATTGGCCACGCGAACGGAATGAAAATCGTCGACAAGCCAGGCGGTATCAACAATGCATCGGCCTATATCGGCATGATACCGGACCGGCAGATCGGCCTCGTCATTCTCGTGAACCGCGGAGACCGCAATCCGCATGAGATTGTCCGCAAGAC
>JAEXXW010000457.1 GCA_023405565.1 Pseudomonadota bacterium | reverse complement strand
CGTTACACCGGAGCAGGCCTCGGCCGCATTCCCGATCGCCCTCCCCGTCGTTCCGCTTGATGAACGTGCCACGGCCAGGCCCGGCCATCCGGACGACAGCAGCGCCGCAGTGGCCATCGCCTCCATCCGGCATGCGGTCCGCGACGTGATCGATCGCCGCGCGAGCGCGATCGTGACCAATCCGATCTCGAAAGTCGTCCTCTATCGCAAGGGCTTCGTCGATCCGGGGCACACCGAATATCTGGCTCGCCTCGCCCGCGAGTTGCAGGGTGTCGAGGCGATGCCGGTGATGATGCTGTGGAGCAAGACGCTGGCGGTCGTTCCGGTGACGATCCACGTTCCGCTCAGCACGGTGCCGCAATTGCTGACCACGGATATGATCGTCCGGACCGGCCGGATTGTTGCACATGACCTGATCGAACGCTTTGGGATCGCAACGCCACGGCTCGCCGTGACCGGACTCAATCCGCATGCCGGCGAAGACGGAACGATCGGTGACGAAGAAACAACGATCATACGGCCCGCCATCGAACAGCTCGGCGCATTGGGCTTTGCTGTGCGCGGTCCGTTGCCGGCCGACACATTGTTTCATCCGGCAGCGCGTCGGACCTACGATGCAGTCCTGTGCATGTATCACGATCAGGCGCTGATCCCGATCAAGACCATCGCCTTCGACGATGCGGTCAATGTCACGCTCGGCCTGCCCTTCATCCGCACGTCGCCGGATCACGGCACAGCTTTCGATATCGCTGGCAAGGGCGGAGCCAATCCGGCAAGCCTGATGGCGTCGCTGCGCCTGGCTGCGCGCATGGCCGAGAGAGAGCGGCTCCCCGCATCAACAGCATGACGACCGCGCATGATGGCCTGCCGCCGCTCCGCGACGTCATCCGCAAGCATGACCTGATCGCGCGCAAGTCACTCGGGCAAAACTTTTTGCTCGACCTCAATCTCACCGGCCGCATCGCCCGTGCCGCGGGTCCGTTAAAAGATGCAACGGTGATCGAAGTCGGCCCTGGCCCCGGTGGACTGACGCGGGCCCTGCTGTTCGATGGCGCAAAACATGTGATCGCCATCGAACGTGACAGCCGCGCCATCGCGGCCTTGCAGGACGTGGCCTCTCACTATCCGGGCCGGCTCACGGTGATCGAAGGTGACGCGCTGGATTTCAACCCGGCTCCGTATCTCGGCGATGGCCCGGTGCGCATCGTCGCCAACCTGCCCTATAATATCGCAACGCCGCTGCTGATCGGCTGGCTTGAAGCCGAACCGTGGCCGCCCTTTTACGATCGTCTTGTCTTGATGTTTCAGCGCGAGGTGGCCGAACGCATCGTCGCCAAGCCGAAGACAAAGGATTACGGCCGGCTGTCGATCCTCGCGCAATGGCGCACACAGCCGAAGATCCTGTTCGACATCGCACCATCCGCCTTCGTGCCGCCTCCGAAGGTCACATCGTCCGTTGTTGAATTCGTGCCGCGTCCATCGCCAGAACCCTGCGACCGGCACATTCTCGGCCGCGTGGCGGAATCAGCATTCGGGCAACGGCGCAAGATGCTGCGCCAGAGTTTGAAATCGTTGACGCCGGATCCAATACCACTGCTCGAAGCCGCCGGAATCGCGCCAACCGACCGGGCCGAGGATATCCCCGTCGCAGGCTTTGTGCGTCTTGCGCAGCTTTACGAAACGATGAACGGCAAGCCCGCCTGATCAGGGCGTGAGGGTTTTCAGGTCCGCCAGAAGATTGTCGACGAAATCCTGAATGTCCGCCTTGCGCACCCGCTTCAATCGTTCGGCGGTCAGAATGCCGCGCAAGCGCGTGAAACTTTCCTCAAGATCGCGATTGACGAGGACATAGTCATATTCCTCCCAATGCGGGATTTCCTCGGCTGCATTCTTCAAACGCCGAGCGATGACGTCAGCCGTATCCTCAGCGCGCCGCTCAAGCCGGAATTTCAGCTCTGCGGCGGTCGGCGGCAGCACGAAGACGCTGAGAACATCCTCGCGCATCGACTTGTAGAGCTGTTGCGTGCCCTGCCAGTCGATATCGAACAGAACGTCGCGGCCGGCGGCCAGCGCAGCCTCCACCGGCTCGCGCGGCGTGCCGTAGAAATTGCCGTGCACTTCGGCCCATTCCAGCAACTCGCCGCCATCGCGCATCAATTCGAACTGACGCTTCGAGACGAACTTGTAGTGGACACCTTCAAGTTCACTCGTGCGGCGTGGGCGCGTCGTCACCGAGATTGACAGGCTGACCTTCTCTTCCTTCTCGAGAAGATGACGCGTGAGCGTGGTCTTACCCGCGCCGGATGGCGACGAGACGATCAGCAGAATGCCACGACGGGCAATGTCGATATTCGCAGTCATTCGAGGTTCTGCACCTGCTCGCGGAATTGCTCGACGACGCTCTTGAGTTCAAGCCCGATATTGGTCAGCTCGATGTCGTTCGATTTCGAGCACAGCGTATTGGTTTCGCGGTTCAATTCCTGCGACAGGAAGTCGAGCCGCCGTCCCACGGCACCGCCTCCGGCCATCAGCTTGCGCGCCTGCGCGATATGCGCGGCAAGCCGGTCCAACTCCTCGCGGATATCGGCCTTGCCGGCGAGCAGGATGGCTTCCTGATGCAGACGATCTGGATCGAACCGGCTGGAGGCGTCGAGCAGAACGGCAATCTGGTCGGCCAGCTTTTTCTTCACGGCTTCAGGCTGACGTCCCGGTGCCTTCTCGGCACGATCAGCCAGGACCGCCATTTCATCAAGCCTTGCGAACAGCACCTTGCCGATCGCTTCCCCCTCGTGACGGCGCATCTCGGTCAGACCTTTAAGCGCCTGTGCGAAGCCCGCAACCACGGCAGCTTCCGCCGCGCCCCTGGCTTCTTCCGTCTCCTCATCCTCGCTGACATCGATGACGCCCTTCAGGGCGAGCAATCCATCCAGCCGAGGCCTCTCGGCATCCACCTGGCGGGACAATTTGCCGATGGCATCGATCATTGCATTCAACACCGGCTCGTTGATACGAACCACCGGCGCGACACCCTCGCGGCTCACCGTCAGGGTTGCATAGACATTGCCGCGCGACAGCATCTCGGCCGCCCGCGCACGCACCGCGACTTCAACGGCGTCAAAGCCCGGCGGCAAACGCAACCGGACATCAAGGCCCTTGGCATTGACCGACTTGATTTCCCAGGACCAGGCATAATTGCCGCTCGCGCCGTGGCTGCGAGCGAACCCGGTCATACTCGATAACGTCATGGACCGTCCGCCCCTAGATCACGATGATTTTGGATCGACTCGATCCAAAATCAAAAACGTGATCGATTCTAATACGTTAGAGCATGATGTCGTCCGAAAACCGCTTCGCACTTTTCGGCATCAGGCTCTAGAGGAATCGAAAACCGGCGGGACCATAGCGCATGATCCAGCGCCGTAAAATCGGTGCGGCAGGCCATGGTCAGCCGATGGTTAGCGCAGGAAACGCTACTGTGTCCGTTCGTTGGCGGGCGTATTCTGCGTCCGCGCGCCCTGCTTTTGCTGATTGCGTTGCGCCGGGCGAGCGGCTGGGGCCGCCGGCTTTTCGCCGGTCGTGGCGGCCGGGGCCGGCTGTCCTTGAGCGGCTGGCGTCTGTCCCGCCGCTGCAGCCGCCGCCTCGGCAGCGTCCTTCTCGATGCCGCGCAGCTTCGTCACCGACTTCTGGTGCTGGTCATAGGATTCGGAGAATGTGTGCCCGCCGGTGCCATCGGCAACGAAGAAGAGCTCACGGGTCCGCGCCGGATTGGCCGCCGCCTCGATCGAGGCGCGGCCTGGATTGGCGATCGGCCCCGGCGGCAACCCCTCGATGACATAGGTGTTATACGGCGTTGGCTGGGAGATCTCGCTTTTCAGGATGCCGCGTCCAAGCGACCCCTTGCCGCCGACAAGACCATAGATGATGGTCGGATCGGACTGGAGCTTCATCTTGGTCTTCAGACGGTTCACGAACACCGCCGCAACGCGCGTGCGCTCCTCCGGCTTTCCGGTTTCCTTCTCGATGATCGATGCCAATGTCAGCAACTGATCGGGGGTTTTGACGGGCAGATCCTGCGCACGCCGATCCCAGACTTCCTTGAGGACCCGCTGCTGCGAGGCCTGCATGCGCTTGACGATTTCCTCACGCGGCGTTCCGCGCGTGAAGCGATAGGATTCGGGCAGCAGCGACCCCTCACGCGGAATCTCCCGCACGCTGCCGATCAGCTTGTCGTTCTCCAGCAGTTTGGCGACGATCTGCTCGGACGTCAGGCCCTCGGCAACGGTGAACTGGTGCTGTACCACCTTGCCTTCGATCAGCGTCTCAGCGACGGCGCGCGGGCTCGCGCCCTTGGCGAACTGGTATTCGCCGAATTTCAGGTCTTGACCACGCGACTCCAGGACCTTCGCGCCAGCGGCAAAAATCAACGGCTCCCGGATCACACCCTCGCGCGCCAGCAATTCGCCGATATCGCGAATGCCAAGCCCCCGGGGGATATTGACCACCTTGTCGTCCTGCAGCGGACCCGGCTCTTCGAATTTCTGCTTGCCCCAGTAAATCCCGACGCCGACCATCACCGCCAGCAAAAGAATGAAGGTGAAAATCGCATTGCCGACAATGACGAAGGGGTGGCGGGCGCCCCGCGAGCGGCGCTTCTTCGGGGCAGCCACCCGTTCCGGTTCAAGCGCGGCCCGGGGGGAGCGCGGAGTTATCGGGGTCTGATCCATCGCAGCGACCGCATTCCTGATGATCTGTCGTCAGTCAGCGCAATTGCACATCACATGTGGCGCGGACAAAGGCCGCACCCATACGACTTGCACCCAACCAAACCGGTACAAACAACAACCATAATTGAGCCCCGCCCCTCAGTCGCTCTTCATCGCATGGTCACACCGGAATGTGTCCGGATGAACAGGGGTGAAACCGATGTTACGGTGATTCGATATCAGGCAGGTATGGCATGCCTGTGGCAGGGTGGCGCCATCCAGAGGAAATACCTTTTATAGGACAACTGGTTGCAGAGGAACCAGACGGCTCGTCACCGTCCTCGTCCGGCTCAGACGGCGCGCATCACCAGCGTCGCGTTGGTGCCGCCGAAGCCGAATGAGTTCGACAGCACCACCTTGATCTCGCGTTCACGAGCCTTGTGCGGCACGAGATCGATCGGCGTTTCGACCGACGGATTGTCGAGATTGATGGTCGGCGGCGCGATCTGATCGCGGATCGCCAGGATCGAGAAAATCGCTTCCACAGCACCAGCGGCACCGAGCAGATGACCAATCGACGACTTGGTCGAGGACATCGAGATCCTGGCCGCGGCATTGCCGACCACGCGTTCGACGGCAGCGAGTTCGATCGTATCCGCCATGGTCGATGTACCATGGGCGTTGATGTAATCGATGTCGCCCGCCGAAATGCCGGCCCGCTTGATCGCAGCCGTCATGCAGCGGAAAGCGCCTTCGCCATCGGGCGTCGGCGCCGTGATGTGATAGGCATCGCCCGACATGCCGTAGCCGATCACTTCGGCATAGATCTTCGCGCCACGCTTCTTGGCATGTTCGTATTCCTCGAGCACAACCGCGCCGGCGCCCTCGCCCATGACGAAGCCATCGCGATCCTTGTCGTAGGGCCGCGACGCCTTTTCGGGCGTATCATTGTACGATGTGGACAAGGCGCGGCAGGCTGCAAAGCCGGCCATCGACAATCGGTCGATCGGCGATTCCGCACCGCCCGCAACCATCACATCGGCATCGCCCAGCGCGATCATGCGCGATGCATCGCCGACGGCGTGCGTGCCGGTCGAACAGGCCGTCACCACCGCCGAGTTCGGACCCTTCAGGCCAAACTCGATCGAAACATAACCCGATGCGAGATTGATGATGCGGCCAGGGATGAAGAAGGGTGAGAGCTTGCGCGGCCCACGCTCCTTCACCAGGAGCGCACCCTCGGCAATACCGCCGACACCGCCGATACCGGACCCGATCATGACGCCGGTCGCATATTGCTCGTCCGGTGTGCTCGGCTTCCAGTTCGCGTCATCCAACGCCTGACGGGCGGCGCTCATCGCATAGACGATGAAGGGATCGACCTTTCGCTGCTCCTTCGGCTCCATCCATTGATCGGCATTGAAGGTGCCGTCAGAGCCGTCGCCTCGCGGGATCGAACAAGCGATCCTGCATGGCAGATCGGAGGTCTCGAATGTGTCGATCTGGCGGGCGCCGCTACGGCCTTCGAGAATGCGCTTCCACGTCGTCTCGACGCCACAACCGAGCGGCGAGACCATTCCCAAACCTGTAACGACAACACGCCTCATGATCTTATTCCCGCTACATCCGGCAGTCCCTGCACATCATATAGTGATGCGCAGGTCACCGGACGATCGCGATCAGCTGTTCTTGCGATCAGCTTTTGGCGTTCTTTTCGAGGAACTTCACCGCGTCGCCGACGGTGAGAATGGTCTCAGCCGCGTCGTCCGGGATTTCGCATCCGAATTCTTCTTCGAACGCCATAACGAGTTCGACCGTATCCAGGGAGTCCGCCCCGAGATCGTCGATAAAGCTTGCC
>JAEXXW010000552.1 GCA_023405565.1 Pseudomonadota bacterium | reverse complement strand
TATCGTTGCTGCCTCAATCTTCGCAGCGGTGGCGGGAACTAGTGCGCGGGCCAACGAAGAGCTCAATAGCGGCTTTCATGGCAACACGCCGGTGACGAGCCAGAAGTATACGGTATCGCCGCGCGTGTTTGGACCAGACGCGCATTCCGCGTATGCTCACGCTCATCCGGTTCAACAGTCGCAACCCGCGCCCGCAAATCCTTTGATCGACAGGATTCACGGCCAACCGGCTGGTTAGTTGAAAAGTCTATTCCACTTGTGGGCTGGCGATTCTCCCTCGCCGGCCTACTCTATCGGCCGCCTCCGGACATACGGCCGCTACAATTCACACCGCCAGCTTCATCCCGTCGAACGCGGGCTCGATATGTGACGGCAGACTTTCACGCAGCACGGCGTAATCCAGATCGACATGCATGTTGGTCAGCACGGCCCGCTTCGGCTTCAAACGTTCGATCCAGGCCAATGCATCGGACAACGAGAAATGGCTGGGATGCGGCTCGTGCCGAAGCGCGTCCACGATCCATAGATCGAGCCCGGTCAGCGCTGCGGCGGCTTCGTCAGACATATCGTTCAAATCGGCCGAATACGCGATATTGCCGAAGCGAAAGCCCAGTGCCGGGATATCGCCGTGCTCCAGCAGCACCGGCAGTGCCGTGACCGGGCCGCCATCGCCATCGACTGTCACGGACTTGCCTGGCACGATCCGGTGCTCATTGACGATCGGCGGATAGGCACTGCCGGGCGGCGTCATGAAGCAATAGCCGAAGCGCGCATGCAGCGCGCGCGAGGTGGGCTCATCCAGATAGACGTCGATCCTGCGGCGATGAAAGATGAAGAGTGGACGCAGATCGTCGATGCCATGCGTATGATCGGCGTGTTCGTGCGTATACAGCACGCCGTCCAGCTTGCTGACATTCGCGTCCAGCAATTGCTCGCGCATATCCGGCGAGGTGTCGACCAGAACGGTGGTCTTGCCCTTCGGGCCTTCACGCTCGACCAGGATCGAACAACGACGACGCCTGTTCTTGGGATTGTTGGGATCGCAGTCGCCCCAACCCAGCGCTGGACGCGGCACACCGCCGGACGATCCACAGCCCAGAATCGTGACCGTGAGTGCCGTCATGCCGCCGCCGAGAGCTGGCGTGGCACCTTGCTGAACAGACGGAAGAAGTTCTCGGTCGTCTGGTCCGCAATCTCGTCAAAGGACACGCCGCGCGTTTGGGCCAGAACCTTGGCCGTCTCGACGACATAAGACGGCTCGTTGCGCTTGCCGCGGAATTTTCCGGGCGCAAGATAGGGCGCATCGGTTTCGACCAGAATGCGATCAGCCGGCAGGTCGGCAGCGATCTCGCGCAGCGCGTTCGACGTCTTGAATGTCAGAATGCCGGTGAAGGAGATGAAGAGACCGAGTTCGATCGCGCGCATGGCCAGTGTGCGGCCGCCGGTGAAGCAATGCAGCACGGCGGGGAAGGTCCCCTTCCCCATTTCCTGCTCCAGGATTCGCGCCATATCCTCGTCGGCACTCCGCGAATGAATCACCAGTGGCAATCCGGTTTCGCGCGCCGCAGCGATATGCGCACGAAAACCCTGCTCCTGCGCATCGCGCGGGCTCGTGTCATAGAAATAGTCGAGGCCGGCTTCGCCGATCGCGACGACCTTCAGGTGCACCGTCTTCGCAACGAGATCGGCCGTGCCGATATCGAGTTCTTCATGCGCGTTATGCGGATGCGTTCCAACCGAACAGAACACATCGTCGAAGCGCTCAGTGATCGCCAGCAGCTTGGGCAATTCGCGCACCCGCGTCGAGATCGTGACCATGCGGCCGACGCCCTGCGCGCGCGCGCGATCCACGATCCCGTCAAGGTCGCTGGCAAAATCAGGGAAATCGAGGTGGCAATGGCTGTCGACGATCATGTCCGCAATGTCAGTGTGTTAGGGCCTTTTTTCAAGCCGCAAATCCCTAGGCAGCAAGCGCCGTGATAGCAGGAGCATCGATCTGCTCGGCCTGAAGATCGGCGACGAACGGCAGGCGCCGCCCGGCCACCCGCAGGCTGATCCAGACCGGCTTGCCGCCATTCTTGTCATCGGTCTGTGTCCTGGCCGCGACGATGACCGATTTTGGAACCTGATAGACGCGCGGCTTGAACACCCCGAGCGTAGTCAGGGTCACGAGGTCGTCATTGCGCTCGATGCGGAGCAGATAGATGCGGCTATAGAAGAGCAGACCGACGAAGGGCGCAACGCCGACGAGAAACATGAGCGTGGCGAGCCCCGGTCTTGCGCCGGACGCTCCGACAGCTTCGCTACCCGGCAGCGCACCGAAGAAATGCGCCATCACCATCGCCCAGTAGAACCAGCCAACGGCCCAGACAACCGCAGCGACAATGGCTTTGCGCAACTTGCTGGCCTGCCGCTCGTTTTCAAACAGCACGGTCATGAGGAGCGTCCGGACATCGCCTCAAGCCTTGGGCGCTTCGGGTTCGACATAGCGCGGGAACACCGGTACCGGCGCCGGCAGCGTCGTACCGCCCGCCAGCCGATGCGCGCCGCCGAGTCGTGAAAAGTCACGCTCATCCGCCGGC
>JAEXXW010000528.1 GCA_023405565.1 Pseudomonadota bacterium | reverse complement strand
GAACTCATCTATGGCTATGACTCAAAGGGCGAGCGCACCGGAATAACGGCGCTCTTGTCCGATCTGAATGCGGCGAATATCCGCTTCAGCGATCTGCAAACGACGCAGTCGTCGCTGGAGGATATCTTCGTCGGGCTTGTGGGGCGGAAATGAACTGGCGCGCGATCTGGGCCATCTATCGATTTGAAATGGCGCGTACCGGCCGTACGCTGCTGCAAAGCATCGTCTCGCCGGTGATCTCGACTTCGCTGTATTTCGTCGTGTTCGGCGCGGCCATCGGCTCGCGCATCCAGGAGATCAATGGCGTCTCCTATGGCGCCTTCATCGTGCCGGGCCTCGTCATGATGCTGATCCTGACCCAGAGCGTCATGAACGCATCCTTCGGCATTTATTTCCCGCGCTTCGTTGGCACGATCTATGAAATCCTGTCGGCGCCCGTGTCGTTTCTGGAAATCACGATCGGTTATGTTGGTGCGGCCGCAACCAAGTCGATCATCCTCGGCGTCATTGTGCTGGCCACGGCCGGTTTCTTCGTGCCGCTGCAGATTGCCCATCCGTTCTGGATGATCGCTTTCCTCATTCTCACGGCTGTGACATTCAGCCTGCTCGGCTTCATTATCGGCATCTGGGCCGATGGTTTCGAGAAGCTGCAGGTGGTGCCGCTGTTGATCGTCACGCCGCTGACGTTTCTTGGCGGCAGCTTCTATTCGATCGACGTGCTGCCCAAATTCTGGCAGGCCGTCAGCCTGTTCAATCCGGTCGTTTATCTGATCAGCGGCTTCCGCTGGAGCTTCTTCCAGACAGCGGATGTCGGCATCGGCGTCAGTGTCACCATGACGCTTGTTTTCCTCGTTGCCTGCCTTGTCACGGTCTGGTGGATTTTCCGGACCGGCTACCGGCTCAAGAACTAAAAACTAGCGCAGCGTCGTGTCGGCGAGCCATTCGCTGACGGCCCGCAGGCCCTTTTCCGGCTCCTCGGCGCAGCGTTCGTAGATCGCGATCTGGTGGTCGGCCGACGTGCCGTGCTCGATGATGCGGCGGCAATGCAGCACTTCCTCAAGACAGCCCAGCGTCTCGGCATCGCGGCGCACTTCGGCGATCGTCTGCTCAAGCATCTCCGCAACGCTGATGGAGCCGCCGCCTTCGATGCGGGCGAAGGTGCCGTTGATGCCGTAGCGTTGCGCCCGCCATTTGTTCTCGACAATGATCGCGCGCGAGATCGAACTCATGCCCCAGTTTTGCCAGGGATTGTAATAGAGCCGTCGGGCCAGCGCACGATAGAGTGCCGCGATGGCGATCGAGTCCTCAAGCCGGGTGCAGGCATCCGGCGCCCGCAGTTCCAGCGTCGGATGTTTGTGAGACGGTCGGAGCGCCCACCAGATATAGCTCGAGTCCGGAATGACGCCGGCCTTGACGAGGGCCTCGATATACGAATCGAATTCCGCCTTGGTCTTGAACAGCTCGGGAATGCCGGTGCGCGGCAATTCATCATAGGCGGCGAGGCGATAGCCCTTGAGGCCGGTCGGTTGCGAACGCCAGAATGGCGATGAGGCGGACAGCGCGATGAACAGCGGCACATGCGGCAGCATGCGGGTCATCAGATCGATGCGCTGGTCGGGATCGGGTAGTTCGACATGAACATGCATGCCGCACAACATATTGCGCCGGCCGATCATCTGCAGATCGTCCATGACGCTGTCGTAGCGTTCGCCGACCGATTGCCGCGATCGTTCCCATACGGCGGTCGGGTGAGTACCGGACGCGATGATGCTGAAGCCATGCTGGGCGGCGATCTCGCCCAGTGTCGTGCGCAGATAACGCAGCTCGTCCCGTGCCGCAGTGATGTCGGTATGCGGAGCGGTGACGACTTCGATCTGCGATTGCAGGAATTCCCCGGTGACCTAGTCTTCCAGCGCCGCCTTGGCTGCCTCGAAAAAACTTGCCGGCATCCGGCGCGTGACCGCGCGGGTTTCGCTGTCGACCAGAAAGTATTCTTCTTCAATACCAAACGAAAAGGACATTCACCCTCATTGCATATTCGTATCGCCGTGCAAATGGTGCCGGCCGAATAGCCACACGCAAAAGCGCACGGCAACGCAATGAAGATGAAGCGGTTCCGTGGGGAGCGGGCGCGTTTTCGCGCGAAGCGGATACCGGTTCGCGCGAAGAAAACGCGTCTTTAGTGTGACATCAGAGTGGGGACGGTCATCGATTCGAGCAGGCCCCGCGTAGCCCCGCCCAGTACGAATTCCCGCAGTCTGGAATGCCCGAAGCCACCCATGACGATCATGTCGGCATTGGTATCCGCGGCATGGGACAAAATCGCATTCGCCACATCGATATCGGCGGCCGGGATACGGACCAGCTCCGTGTTGATGCCATGACGGGCCAGATGGGTGGCGAGATCGGCGCCGGTGACATCCTTGTCGTCGAATTTGCCGGTGACGATGGTCAGCACCTTGACCCGCTTGGCCTTCTTGAGCAGCGGTAAACTGTCACCGATGGCGCGTGCTGCGGCGCGGCTGCCATCCCAGCAGCAC
>JAEXXW010000444.1 GCA_023405565.1 Pseudomonadota bacterium | reverse complement strand
TTCGCGTCAGACAGGAGAGACGATCGTTATGCCTTCCGTTCGAGTGGCCTCTATGAAGCGCATCCGCAGGAGGTCGCGGCCCTGATTGCAGATGCCGCGCGTAACGAGGCTGCTTGTTGAGCCGCGAAGTGAATTGGTCGGCTTCAACTCCAAGCCAGTCCCGGACTTTCAGGGCTCGCGGCCGCGTTTTTTAAAACTGCGGGAGTTTCTCCAAGCCTCTCGAAACGCCTCACGAAAGCTAAAAGATAATATCTTTACGATCTTTTGACCCTGAGCTAGGCTTGCTGCCTCTAGGGCAGGAAAAGGCTGAAAACAGCCGTGAACACGCAGACCAAGCTCATCGCGCATGCGGGCGAGCCCTTCGTGGCCGGCCGCTCCGGGTCGCTTTCGGCGCGGATCGTCGCCGATGTGCGTGAGGCATTGTTCGAAAAGCGGCTGAAGCCCGGTGAGCCGATTGGCACCGAAAAGGATCTCGCGGCGCGCTATGGCGTCAGCCGCATCGTCGCCCGCGACGCCCTGCGCACGCTGCAGGCTTTAGGCATTGCTGAAATCCGCATGGGCAAGGGTGGTGGTGCGCGCGTGGCGCGCGGCAATCCGCGACTGTTCGCCGAAGCCTTGGCGGTTCAGCTCGATCTCGCCGGTGTCAGCGCGGCAGAAGTGATGGATGCGCAACGCGCGATCGAGGCGCTGGCCGCCGAACTTGCGGCCGAACACGCGACGCCGGCCGATCATTCGCGGCTGACGCGATTGCTGGCGGAAGCCGAGAGGTTGCAGAATGATGCGGATGCCTTCACGCGCTCGTCGCGCGAATTCCATCTCGCCATTGCTGAGGCCTCGCATAACCGCGTGCTGGTGGTTCAGTTCATCTCGCTCAATCACATCTCGTGGCCGGCGCATAACCGCACGCTGACGCCGGAGGTGTCGCGGCGCATCCTTGCCGTGCACAAGGAACTCGCCGCTCTGATCGAGATGCGCGATGCCGCCGGCGCACGAAAACTCATGGATGATCATGTGAAGATGATCCGGGCGCGGCGTGTGTCCGAACGCGATCATCATGATGAGGGCTGCTGTTGAAAACTTAAAAGAACAACAAGCGAAGGGAGAAGCGCATGAATACAAAAACAACTGCGACCAATCACAAGTTCATCATCGAGCCGCATTTTCGCCTGCAGGAGTGGATTGCCGAGGAGAAGGGCTACTTCAAGGATGAAGGGCTCGATTATGTTTTCCGCGAGCTCGTGCAATCGACCGATGGCAAGATCCACGACAAGGGCAACAAGGTCGGCGCTTATCAGTCGTTCGAGGAAGGCCGCAAATCCGACGTGAGCTGCGCCTGCCACTGGACGGTGAATGTCGCCGCCGCCTCGGGCCATGGCCGTCTCAATCGCGATGTCTATTCGGTCGCGCCATCGGGGATTTTCGTCGCGCCGGATTCAGCCATCAAGACACCGGCCGATCTCGCCGGCGTGCCGATCTCGGTCGGCTTTCAGTCGGGCAGTCATTATGCATCGATCCAGGCGCTGGAAGCCTACATGCCGAAAGAGCAGATCAATCTGTCGTTCAATGACGGCATGCTGTTCAGGCGCATGGAGCTTCTGCTCGACGGCAAGATCCCGGCGGCGACCTTGTTCTCCGGGCCGTATTATCTCGCCGAGCAGCTCGGCTTTCGCAAGATCATGGACAACAGTTTCATGATCGCCAACATGATCCATGGCGATCCCGATCCGGAAGACCTGCGCAAGTTCTTCAAGGCGCTGAAGCGTGCACAGCGCGACCTCGACCTGCGGCCGGAGCTTTACACGCATTACTACAAGAACGAATTCCCGGTGCGCTGGCACGAGGTGATGGATACCCGCCGCTGGGGGCCTGGCGAGCGCATCGTGTTCGAGCCCTACACGGAAGAGACCTTCAACGCCTCGCGCGACTGGATCAAGACGCATGACATCTTCGAAGGCGGCGATCTCGGCAAGAAGCGTTACGATGAGGCCACTGTCAGCGTGATGTAAGGTCTTCGTCATGGCCGGGCACAAGCCGTCGAAGGCGGCGTCGTTGACGCCTTATGTCCCGGCCATCCATCATCATCATCATCTTCTTCGTGTGATGGATGCGCGGGTCAAGCCCGCGCATGACCACCAGGATTACTCGGAACGACGGCCAGCTCGCTCGAAAGCAATTACTGCGCTTCCGCTACCTTCAGCCCGATCAGGCGATCGAGCGTGGCGTGATCTTTCCAGAGATCGTCAGAGCGCGCGCGATGCACGATATTGCCGCGCTCGATCACCACAGCGTTTTCGGTCAGTGCCAGCGCCATCTGTGCATGCTGCTCGACGAGGATGAAGGCGGTACCCTGTTCGGCCAGCATGCGGCGGATGGCAGCCGCCAGTTCCTCGACAATGATCGGCGCGAGTCCTTCGAAAGGCTCGTCAAGTAACAGCAATGACGGGTTGGTCAGCAGCGCCCGGCCCAGCGCCAGCATCTGCTGCTCGCCGCCGGACAATTGGTTGCCCTTGTTGCTGCGTCGTTCCTGCATGCGTGGCAACAGGTCGTAGATGCGCTCGAGCGTCCAGTGTCCCGGTCGGGCGGTGACCGACAGGTTCTCCTCCACCGTCAAGGATGGAAAGATCTCGCGCTCCTGCGCCACCCAGCCGATGCCGCCGCGTGCGCGCTTGTAGGGGGCGACGCGGGTAATGTCCTCGCCGCGCCAGTGGATCGAGCCGCGCGTCATGCGCGTGAAGCCCATGATGGTGAGCAGCAATGTCGATTTGCCGACGCCATTGCGGCCGAGCACGGCAAGGCTGCTCTTGTCGGCCATCTCGAATGAAATGTCGTTCAGCACGACCGCGTCGCCATAGCCGGCGCGCACACCTTTGAG
>JAEXXW010000182.1 GCA_023405565.1 Pseudomonadota bacterium | reverse complement strand
CATCCGTCACGGTCGTCACGAAAGGCCCGGACGACACCGCCGGATCGACCCCAAGCTTGGTCAGCGCCAACGGAATGACGAAGCCGCCCAGCGCCGCTGCCGTCAGCACGCAGACCATCGCCAGTGCGATCACGATGCCAAGATCGGCAACATTGAACCACACCACCGCGATCGCACCCATGATGACGGCAAAGGCAATGCCGTTCAAAAGCCCGACCAGAAGCTCGCGGCGGGCAAAGCGCGCCGCATTGGCATCGCTCAGGTCGCGCGTGGCCAAGGATCGCACGGCGACAGTCATCGTCTGAGTGCCGGCATTGCCGCCCATCGAGGCCACGATCGGCATCAGCACGGCGAGCGAGACCATCTTCTCGATCGAGTGCTCGAACTGCTTGATCACCCAGGCTGCCAGCAGCGCCGTCAGCAGATTGGCAAACAACCAGGTGAACCGCCCCTTGGCGATGGTCCAGACCGGGTCGGACAATTCTTCCTGCCGGCCGACACCGCCGAGCGCCATGATGTCTTCTTCGGCTTCCTGCTCGATCACGTCGACGATGTCGTCGAAGGTCAGGACGCCGACCAGCCTATCCTCCTCATCCACCACCGGTGCGGCGACGAGATTGTAGCGCTCGAACATGCGCGCCACAGCCTCCTGATCATCGGTCGCCTTCACGCGGCGGCGGTCCTCATCCATGAGGTCGACCACCGGCACCGGACGCTTGGCACGCAACAAGCTGTCGAGCGCAACGGCGCCGCGGAGCTTCTGGTCGGGATCGACGATATAAAGCTCGTAGAAGCGATCCGGCAGATCGGCGGTCTCGCGCAGATAGTCGATCGCCTGCCCGACATTCCATGACGGCGGCACGGAAATGAATTCGGTCTGCATCCGCCGGCCGGCGGATTCTTCGGGATACAAAAGGCTGCGTTCGAGCGCGACACGCTCAGTGGCCGGAAGTTGCTGCAGGATCTCAACCTGATCCTGCCGATCGAGATCTTCGAGAATATAGACGGCGTCGTCGGAATCGAGTTCGCGCACGCCCTCGGCGACGGTCTCCGGCTCCAGTTCTTCGAGAATTTCCTCGCGGACCGTGTCATCGACTTCAGTCAGGGCCGAAAAGTCGAAGTCCTTGCCCATCAGTTCGATGAGCTGGGGCCGTAATTCGGGCTCGAGCGCCTCGATCAGGTCGCCGGCATCGGCCTCGTGCAGTTCACCGACAAGATTTCGCAAAACCGCGCTGTCGTGATGCGTGACGGCGTCATGGACCCGCTCCACATAGTCATGACGAATCGCTCCGTTCTCATCCCGAAGCTCGTCCTCGGGCACCTTCGTCTCGCTCTGGGTATTCTGCTCGAGCATGGGAACGAAAGGCCTTGATCGGGGCTGACGATGGTGCGGCTTGTACGCATTCGTATGGCGGCAAGCAAACAAACGCGCAATGTTCGTGTGGATACGAACACTGCGCGTTGGCTCAACTCTTCAGTCGGGATCAGGTTCTTGCGCGATCAGATTCCAAGAAATTTGGAGCGGCCACGAAGACCTGAACCTCCAAGGTGTGACTGGCTGCCATTGCGCTGCAGGAAAATGAGCACGCTCGCTTCGGCGCATAGAAAAGCCGGTGATTTTGGCTCGCGTCAAAGGCGGCCCGCCGCACGCGCCTGTGCGAAAATGTTGCGGCCATGGAATCGCAATCCAGACAAAGAAAAACCCCGCAAGTCATTGAACCTGCGAGGCTTTAAACTTGGTGCGGCCGAGAAGACTCGAACTTCCACGGTGTTACCCGCTGCCACCTCAAGGCAGTGCGTCTACCAATTCCGCCACGGCCGCGTTTGAATAAGGCGCCGGCATTCCGGCGCGAGGTCGGGAGCATGTAACAAAAGGAATCCGGACGGACAAGAGTGCAATCCCGGCTGTGGCCCGTCCGCCGGATAAAACTCCGGAAAATTTGGAGGGGTCAGCGAATATCTGGCGATTTCGGCAGGAGGCGCTGCACCTCCACCGCGATCCGGTTGCCGTGGACCGCAACGGTACCTTCCGCGACCGGCATGTTATTGGCCAGGATTTTGACGTTATCCTCCTCGCTGGTGTCCAGCTCGATGATCGCGCCGCGGCCCAGCCGCAAAACCTGGTGCACCGGCATCACGCAGGTGCCGAGAACGACCGAAATATCGAGTGAGACCTTGTCGAGTGTGGGCACGTGGTTATGTCCTTGCGGCCTGAAGCGGTGACCCGGATTCGGGTACCGGAGTGATGTACAGGCAGGTCACCATGGTATGGTTAATCGGTGGTTAACTCGCGAAATCAGCTCCCTGTCGGCTTTCCTGCCCGCTCCGGCAGCCCCTTGCCCGAATGGTGGGTCGAAGGCGGCCTGACGGCCTATGACACTGCGTTAGCCGGGATGGAGGCCCGGGTGGCCGAGATCACCGGTGGCCGCGGCCCGGAACTGGTCTGGCTGGTGGAACATCCCCCGCTCTACACGGCGGGGACGAGCGCCGGCGACGCCGAGCTGCTGGATGCGCGTTTCCCAGTCTACCAAGCCGGCCGTGGAGGCCAGATGACCTATCACGGGCCCGGCCAGCGGGTGGTCTATCTGATGCTGGACCTGAAGCGGCGCCGGCCGGATGTCCGGGCCTTCGTTGCGACGCTGGAGGAATGGATCATCCGGGCGCTGGCCCATTTCAACGTCCAGGGCGAGCGGCGCGACGACCGGGTCGGCGTCTGGGTGCGGCGGCCGGACAAGGGCGACGGCTACGAGGACAAGATCGCCGCGATCGGGATTCGTCTGAAAAGCTGGGTGTCGCTGCACGGCATCGCGATCAATGTCGAACCGGACCTCTCGCACTTTTCGGGAATCGTCCCCTGCGGCGTCCGCGAGCAGAAATACGGCGTGACCAGCCTCGTCGATCTCGGTCTGCCGGTGACGATGGACGATCTCGATGTCGCGCTGAAAGCCGAGTTTGACGGATTGTTCGGCGCCCAAGCGGAGCAAACCGTTCTTGGTGCCGGCAGCTAAAGCCTTTCCGGCTTCGATTCCATCAAAGCCAAGCTCCAGCCCTTTGGTTCGACGCGTTTTCTTCGCGCGAACCGGTCTCCACTTCGCTCGAAAACGCTCTAAAGCGTCGGCAAAACCGCGAAAGTCTTCTCGCCTCGCAATTCAAACTCGACGACCGTGCCGTCATGTTCTTCGATCGAATGCACCATCGCATTCGACGGACCCTTCCGGCAGGCCACGATCATGCTGATGACGGCATCGGATGCAGCGCTGAAGACAGCTTCTACGCTGCCATCCTGCCTGTTGCGCACCCAACCCTCAATGCCGCGTTCACGCGCGACATAGCGGGTCCAGTCGCGATAGCCAACACCCTGCACGCGGCCGCGGATGACCACCCGGCGAATGATCCGTTCGCTCATCCGATCACTCCCGTATCCGGCGCCCACGGACCGCGCCAGCCGCCCGACGACCAGCGGGCGAGTCCTGCAACATAGTCCACGGGCAGGTTCCATTCGCGCGCAGCCTCGACAACGAGTTCGATATAGCCCGGACGCGGCCGCCCCTCGCGCCGGTCAATTCCAAGATAGATCAGGGCCGTCATTGTTTTCGTCCCCTGAAGCACCGGCAGCATGGCCTGACGATAGAGGCCGCCCGCGACGTTTTCATAGGCGTTCAATGCGGCCAAATCGCGTGGCGTGATTCGCCACAACACGCCGTGAACAGTTTCGCCCGGCGCCGGAGCCACCGATGCATAGCCGCTGGTCATGATGAGGAAGCGATGATGGCGCAGAAGCGCGCATCCAACCTCTCGTGCGCCCGGACACCGCTGGCGCATCGGCAAGCGGCTCATGTTCGAGCCATAGGCGAAATACAGCATCACTCCGGAGTGGTCGTATGCAGCTCGGACGGCTGCAAAGCCGCCCAGACCGACCACCAGATCGTCAAAAGCGGTGGCGCGACGATCAGCAGCGCCAGCAAGGCAACATGCAGGTCCTGCGCATTGGCCGCCGGGCCCGTCACGAGATTGAAGAAGAACACGAAGGGATAAAGCAAAAGCCCGATCGACGCCGGCAGCCAGGGCGCAAGCGTACCGGCACTTGTATCGCTGACCTGCAGCACCAGCATCACCGCCAGAAACAGGACGGCGATGAACGAAATCAGCGCCACGGCGGTGACGCCAAGAATACTGCGCTCCGCGTCGTGCAGCCGCTTGACGATCAGGCAGAACCACCACCAGACAATGACGAACTGCACAATCACGAATGGCAGGATTCCGAATTGCGCCAGAGCGACCGGCGCAGTCAAAAGATGCGACAGGACGGCACCAATCAACAGAGCGAGCATCGAGCGCACATAGGGCCCTTGCTCCAACTCGCCAGACGGGGAAAACGATTCGAACATTTTCATGGCGTCATGGTCGCATGCCACGACAAGGAGTCCAATAAGTTCGGCAGCGCTTCGAGCCACTACACTTTTTTGAGCTGCAGAATAGTCCCCCAAGGATCCGTGGTTTTGACACTATCCGCCAGCTCGGCGACCGGGTGGCCTTGTCGCTGGAGCCTTTCTCGCTGCGCTGCGAGCAACGCGGCGTCCTCGATCTGCAATGAAAACCCATCGAGCCCTGTCGTTCCATCGTCCCGCCGGCCAGCCCCTGCGCTGTTCCAGATGTTCATCGCGAGGTGATGGTGATATCCGCCGGACGAGAGAAAAGCCGACTGCGGATCGTTGCCGCGCGTTGAAGCAAGTCCGAGTACCAATTCGTAGAACTCCCGGCCCGCGCGAATGTCCCCAACCCGCAAGTGCATATGCCCGATCCGCAGCCGGTCGGGCGCGGCATCATAAGTGCTGCGTTCCGTTGTCGTCAGCGCGACGATCGCATTCACGTCAAGCTGATGCGTACCCATCGTCACCACGCCGTCGTTCCACCGCCAGGTGTTCGCCGGCCGGTCGCTATAAATCTCCAGTCCATTTCCTTCCGGATCGTCGAGATAGATGGCCTCGCTCACGCTGTGGTCCGCAAATCCGGACAACGGAACCTGCGCATGCGCCGCATGCACCAACCATCGCGCCAGATCTGTCCGGGTCGGCATGAGGAAAGCGATGTGGAACAGGCCCGCCTGATTCCGCCTCTCAAAGGGTGCATCCGGCCGCGAGATCAAGTGCAGCAGCGGCGTCTTGTCCACGCCCAGAGTAGCGCCATTGCGGGTCTGCTCAAGAACGGTGAGACCGATGGCGCTTTGATAGAACCGGACCATGGTGTTGAGATCGCGTACCCGTAACGCGGCCTCACCGCAGCGGACCGGAGTACGATTGGCGAATGGAAGCTGTCCTGGTGCCAGTTCCTCCGAGCCAGTTGCCGAACGATTGATGAGGTGGAAAACGCCGCCCTCGGCGCGCACGGCCCCCGCCATCGCGGCTGTCAGGGTCGAAACGCCGGCAAGGCGAAGCAGATTGCGCCGCGTGAGAGAGACGGACATGTGCAGATCCCCTTCGAAGTCCAGTTCGGAGGCGTCTTACTCCGGGGATCGCAAGTGCCGCATCTCACGATACGGTTATGAGGTGCGATAACACTGGCGTCGATCAGGCAAATTCCATGATGACGGCGTCCACCGCAAGGCTGTCACCCTTCTTCGCGTGGATCTTCTTGACGGTCCCGTCACGCTCGGCGCGAAGCACGTTCTCCATCTTCATGGCTTCGACCACGGCCAGGGTTTCGCCGACCTTGACCTCCTGCCCCTCGGTCACGGCAATCGAAACGACAAGGCCCGGCATCGGACACAGCAGCGACTTGCCGGTATCGGCGGCTTTCTTCACCGGCATGAGACGCGCATAGGC
>JAEXXW010000423.1 GCA_023405565.1 Pseudomonadota bacterium | reverse complement strand
CAAACTTCGGTCCACAAACCTGACACCACGATCTTCTTGCGGCCATTGGCTGCCAGCGCATCGCGGACATTCTGGTCGTCCCAGGAATTCATCGATGTGCGCTCAAGCAATTTGCTCTCGGGAAAGACTGCGAGCAGCTCGGGATAGGTGTTGCCGGAAAAGCTTTCCGTTTCGACCGTCGTGATCGTCGTCGGAACATTGAAGACCTTAGCGGCCTTGGCCAGTCCCACGACATTGTTCTTCAGCGTCTGCCGATCGATCGACTGCACGCCAAAGGCCATTTGGGGTTGCTGGTCGATAAAGATCAACTGAGAGTTCTGAGGCGTAAGAACGTCGAGATATTTAGACATGGTGGACTCCTGCATGATGCATGTGTGAATCTTGTTGATCGGGGGCATGGACGCGCCGAAAGACGACTGGCCGCATAAAACTCAAAGTTGCGTGTGGCTCGTCTCTCTCCGCACAATCTCGCTCCGCCCGCGGCGACCGTTTCCGATCACCATGTCGCAAGATTACGCCCGCCATTTATTGGGGACAATCAGCATAATTGGTGATATATTGTCATCGAAATAAGGACAATAAACAGCCGCTGCCGGTGCCGCGGCGGCTCGCGCGGGATCGGCGTCGCAATGGACAAGCTCACCAGCATGCTGGCCTTCACCAAGGTGATAACTCACGGCAGCTTTTCAGAAGCGGCGCGGGACATGCGCCTCTCCCGGTCGGCGGTGAGCAAATATGTCATCGATCTTGAGGCCGATCTGGGAACACAGCTGCTCAATCGTACGACCCGCAGCGTCAGTCCCACCGACCATGGCCAGCGCTATTACGAACGCTGCCTTGCCATCCTGTCCGAGATCGAGGAGGCCGAGCTCATTGTCTCACGGCACCAGGTCGAGCCGCGGGGGCTCCTGCGCGTCAACGCGCCCATGTCATTTGGAACGTTGCATCTGGGACGCGCAATCAGTGAGTTCATGGGCCGATATCCGGCGATCCAGGTCGAACTGATGCTGAGCGATCAGCAACTCGACACGGTGCAGGAAGGCTTCGACCTCACCATCCGCATCGCCGATTTGCCAGCATCCAGTCTCATCGGTCGGAAAATCACACCCGCGCCCCGGGTGCTTTGTGCATCGCCGTACTATCTGAAACGGGCCGGAGCTCCCAAACATCCGGCAGACCTGCGCAACCACGAATGCCTGAGCTATGGATATCTTGCGACCGGCCTGCAATGGAAGCTCGTCGCCAAGGACGAAGAGCATTCGATCAATGCGCCATGGACATTGTGCTCGAATAACGGTGAAGTCCTGCGGGATGCTGCCGTCAGCGGGCGCGGAATAACCTTGCTGCCCTTGTTCATTATTGAACCGCAATTGCAGGACGGCAGCCTTCGCCGCGTCCTGAGCAAATATCAGGCGCCCGAATTGTCGATCTATGCGCTTTATCCGCAAACTCGGTATGTCCCTCCCAAGGTTCGCGTCTTTATCGACTTCCTCGTCGAAAAATTTTCGCAACGCGCGACTTTGAAGCGCGCCTCCGGCAAGACTTGAACCGCACTGAAACCGCGAGCCACGCCACCATAGAAGCACAGAGAGGGGCCGATTAGCCGTAAATGCCCCGCTCATTCCTTGAACAGCAGTTCGCGCGCCAATTCATCGAGGTAACGAACCGCCTGCAGGGCGACGCGCAGTCGGTCTCGCTGTTCGCTCGTCAATGGCTTGACCGAGACAGCATTGGTTGCGGGCTTTCCGGCATCGATGTCAGCGAGTTGCTGTGTGAGGATAAAATCCTGAAACGTCGCGTGAGCCGCAATGAGCGCATCGATATCCTGATCGCCCCCAAGATCGAGGTCGCGCACGCCATGCAGCCGGGCCGGCGTCGTCCGCTCCAGAATGTGATGGCGGATCGCCAAAGCCCGCGCCATCGAGACAATGCCGAACAGACCACTGCGTTTGAGATCGATGCGGCCCTTGCGCGTGCGTATGCCGCCGAAAAAGCCGATACCGCGCGCGACAGGGCCGGCTGCTTCCACCAGCAGCTTGGCAAATGCCGCCTTCCCGTCGGCAGCATCATAGGCATAGCGCCACAATGAATCGGCAAGCGCGAGCTGACCGTGCACGCCACGCATATCGAAGAAGATATCGACGGCCAGCAGATCCTGCGGATTGGAGCGCGTGACCCATTCGCTGATCCGCAATTGCCACGTCGCGACCGAACCGCGCCAGTTCGCATTGCTGGCCATCACGCCGCCCTTGCAATAAGGCACGCCGACTTCGTTCAGAATGTCGGCAACGTGCGTTCCCAGCGTCTCGAACCATTTGTCTTCAGGGCCGCCCGGTCGCCCGCGCTCGAAAATTAAGGCGTTGTCCTGATCCATCGCGAGCAGGCTTTCACCGCGGCCGGCCGAGCCGAGCACAGCCATCGCATAGGGACAGGGAGGCTCGCCATTGCCGCCCTCGACCATGCGCCGTTCAGCTATGACCGTTGCCTGCCGCGTGAGCGCTCCGAGCTCGCGCGAGATGATGGCGGCAACGTCCCGGGCGGCGATCCCCTCCATGCGCAGCGCGCGCGCCACATGCGCAAGCTTGGCCCACGCCGTACCAAGCGCATGGACGTCGTCGGCCTCGTCGATTTCATCACCCAGCGAAATCGCCTCACCGGCGCGTAGCCGCAGCATATCGCGCGCCGACAGGGCGCCCACAATGAAGCCCGCGTCATCGGTCACACCGAGATGGCGGATTTTCATGCGGCTCATCCGGCCGATACCGCGATAGACGAATGCATCGGCCGATATCGTCACCAGCGGCCGGCTCATGGCGTGCTCGATACGAAGTTGCAGCGCGCCTTCCGCCTTCGTCGCCAACGCGCGCAGGATATCGCGCTCGGTGACAATGCCGGCGGCAAAAGAAGGAAGCTTCTCCACCGGCATCCCGGCCGGCGCAACGTAAAGCGACGACACCTGGTCGCGCATGAGCTGCGCCAGCGCATCGCCCAATGTGTGATCGGCCGGGATGATTTTCGGCGGCGCCGACATGACATCGCGGATGCGATGGCGATAGGGATAGCTGTCAACGCGGTCCAGCATCCGCTCGGCACCGTCACGATCACTGTCCACGTCCGGGGTGATCCAGCCCGCCCGATGCTGCTTGTCGAGCGTGTTGCTCAGCGCCCGGCAAGCCAGCGCAGCTTCCGCAAAGGTCCGGATACCGTTTTCACGCAGCTTCGGAACCAGTACCTCAAACAGACAGGCCGTTGTCGTCGCATCCCCGAGCGCCGAATGACGATGCGTGACCTCGACACCGAACATGTCCGCAAGATCCTCGAGCGAGGCCTGCGCAAGCCTTGGATCGACAAGCTGGACGAGATGCTGCGTATCAAGCGTCCGCGGCGCACGCCAGGACATGCCCGCACGTTTGCATTCCTGCTGCAAGACCGCGAGATCGAAGCCAAGCGTATGGCCGATGACAACACGATCGCCAATGAAGGCAAGAAAGTCCGGCCATATCGCCGGAAAGATCGGGGCGTCGGCGACAGCGGCGTTGTCGATGCCATGAATGGCTGTCGAAAAGGCCGAGATGGTTTCGCGCGGATTGACCAGGCTGCGAAAGGTCTGATCGGCTTCGATGCGGCCGCTGGTAATGCGAATCCCGGCGACTTCCAGGATTCGTGCCTTGCGCGGCTCAAGGCTGGTGGTTTCGGTATCAATAACCGCCGCAT
>JAEXXW010000377.1 GCA_023405565.1 Pseudomonadota bacterium | reverse complement strand
ACCATGAGCGAGCCGCTCGGCTCGGTGCTGAAGACAATGTCAAATTCACCGGACCGCAAAGCCTGAGCGTGCTGGGCGAAACTGGCGATATTGACGAGGTCGAAGTCCTTATCGACGTCCAGGCCGTTCTGAACGAATGACGCAATCGACAACAGCTCGTTGATCGAACCACGCGATGACGCGATGCGCAGCTTCTTCTTTCTGGTGGCTTCAAGCAGGCCTTTCCAGTCACCGGGCTTCAGGCCAAGCTTTGACGAAACAATGATGCTGACATTGCCGCGGGAATTGCCCGCAATTTCCTGAAAATCGAGATTGGTATCGATCGAACGGATGACATGGGCCGCGGTCAGAATACCGACATCGATCTGGCCATTCACCATGGCGGTAGTGACGTCAACGGCATTGTTGAAGGTGACGGATTCGATCTTCAGGCCGTATTTCGGCGCAAGTCGCTCGGCGACCATGGTGGAGAGAGCGGCAATGGTCTTGGTGTAGCCGACCGTAACAGTGCCGAGATTGGCAGGAGCGTCCTTCGCCGGGCTTTGCGCATTCGCCTGCGATGCGCCAAGCGCGACGCTGAGACCTGCCACAAGTAGGAAAAAGCGTCGGCTCAGTCTGAGATGAGTGGTTATCGCTGAAATGGGGCGCATCGACGTGTCCTTTCACCTGAATGGGAAGAGAGCGGTTGGGCGGCTACTCCGCAAAAACCTCGGTCGTCTCCGGCAGATGGGCGGTGAGCATCTGGAATAATTGTCGCTTCATGGATGCAAACTCAGGCGAGAGCGCATCGCGCGGGCGCGGTATATCGATCCGCAATTCGCCCGTCAGCCCGACGGCCTTCGGCGTCATCGCAATGACCCGCTCGCCAAGAAACACCGCTTCTTCCAGGCTATGGGTGACGAAAATGATGGATGCGTCTGTCGCCTTCCATATCCGTGCGAGCTCCTTGTGCATGATGGCCCGCTGAAAGGCATCGAGCGCACCAAAGGGCTCATCCATGAGCAGGACCTTGGGCTTCAGCGCAAGAGCGCGCGCGATCGACACGCGCTGCTGCATGCCGCCTGAGAGTTTGTAGGACGGACGTTCAGCCGCTTCGGCGAGCCCGACGAGATCCAGGAACTCAAGAGCGGTCTTGCGGCGCTGTTCCGCCGGGATTTTTTGCATCCGCAGGCCGATCTCGACATTCTCGCGCGCGTTCAACCAGGGCAGCAGCGCGTAATCCTGAAACACCATGGCCTTGTCCGGGCCAGGACCTTCGATCGGCCGTCCATTGATCAGGGCGCTCCCGGCCGTCGGCTTGTCGAAGCCGGCGATAATATTGAGAAGCGTGGATTTTCCGCAGCCGGATGGGCCGATGAGAACGACAAACTCGCCCTTCTTCATCTCAAAATTGATGTTCTGAAGAACCCGGTTTGCGCCGCCTTCCTTGGAATGGAATGTGCGCTGCAGATTGATGCAACTGACGACGCTTTGACTATTCGGCATGGATGCTGATCTCACGATGCCAGCGCAGCACGCGGGACTGAATGGCAACGATGACACAATCTGACAGGAAGCCCATCAGGCCCAGCATGATCATCGCGGCGATGACAACGTCGAAGCGTCCAAATGAATAGGCATCCAGCAGGGTATAACCGATTCCCGATTTCACGCTCATCATTTCGGCGACAATGATGAGCACCCAGGAAATGCCCATGCCGAGGCGCAAGCCGACGAATATGGAAGGCAGCGAGGCTGGCAGAATGAAGAACCAGAGAAGCTTCAGTCGTGGCGCGCCCAGCATGCGGCCAACCTTGACGAGGCTGCGATTTGCTCCACGTACGCCCTCGATCGTGTTGACGGCGATGGGAAAGAACGAACCGAGTGCGACAAGAAAGATCGCCCCCTTGAAACCGAAGCCGAAAAAGACGAGCGACAGCGGCACCCAGGCGGTTACCGGGATCGGTCGAAGCAAGTGGATGAACGGGTCGAGCAATCGACCGACGATCTTGTAAGCGCCGGTCGGCACGCCGATGGCAATTCCGAGCATCACGGCAATGCCATAGCCGGCAACGACCCTTTGGCCGCTGGCATAAATGGCGCCGAGCAATGTGCCGGAATAGTCGCCAGCCGATCGATCGCCAAAAGCCCACTCGAACATCGCGACGGCGACGGCTTCCGGCGAAGGCAGGACGGTCTTGGGGAAAATGCCTCCTGCCACCACGGCCCACCAAAGTCCGAGGAAAGCGAGCGGAACAATGAGACCGAGGAGAAAATTCTGGAACTGCGCGGTATAGGCTAACAGCGCCGCAAAGCGAGGCGCTTTGCTCTTCTCTCCGCTATCTTCGTAACGAACCGTATCCGTGGCGGACATCATCGACTTTCTTCTTCAGATCTCGGTGATCATATGGACCGGCACCGATGTGGCGATAGGCGTGCATGCGACACACCTTGCCAAGCGAAATCCGGAAGGTCATTGCGGCTACCCGTCGCCATCTTCCTGTCCCTTCGATTTCGGTGGGCATTTTCCGTGTGGCGTCGCTGACGACCACGAGACTATCGATGATGACTAAACGGTTAGTCAAGTTGGACAAGCCTAAATGTGTTGCGACTTGTGCTTGTGACATGGGCATTTCGCGGGGCAGAAATCTAGCTGGCGCAACAGGTGCGCGACGATTGCTTCGTTATTTCGAAAGATCAAGCGAGCACTCCTGTCTAGAAGGCCCATCAACGAAGCCATTTCAACAACTGCATCGAAATGCGATCAATCATCGCGCATGCGTGGCGATCTGCCCTTCCGATTTCGAGCACCCCGCGCTTTCCGAGGCCCTCGGTTGCCGCCGGCGTCCTCGTTGAAGGGTCGAATGGATTTAGTTGACTAAATAGTCAATTGAGAGCTACTCTGAAGTTTAGTGAGTACGTTCATTTTCCGTTTGGGCCTGTCGCGGAAAATTTTTCGCGATACGGGCTGTCTGTGCATTTCGGCGGGGTCTTTGGTCCTCAAGTTCGCGGGGTTGGATATCAGCGTTGGCTTTCCAGCCGATGTCGCTGATCGATACCCGACAGCTCGGAAATGCAATCACGTGAGCTGGCAAGACCGGGGGTAGAAACGGCACGATGATCATTGCCTTGGAAGAGCATTATTTTGACGCTGACTGGAATGCCCATGCCGATGCGCCAAGGCATACACCTCGTCCGGACACGCCATTTCTGCGGCGTCTGACCGATCTGGGCGAGCAACGCCTCAAGGAAATGGATGAGGCCGGCATCGACCTTCAGGTCATCTCGCACGCCCCGCCCGGTGCTCAAGGCGTCAAGGACAGCGAGGCGGTGTCTTGGGCTCGTGAAGCCAATGATCGGCTTCACGCGGCCATCCAACACCATCCGACGCGGTTCGCCGGCTTTGCGGCCGTGCCGACATCGGATGCGAAGGCAGGAGCGGACGAACTTGAACGCGCCGTAACGGACCTTGGCTTCAAGGGGGCGATGATCAACAGCCTGACCGAAGGGCCCTTTCTGGACGACAAGCGCTATTGGCCGATCTTCGAGCGTGCGCAGGCGCTCGATGTGCCGATCTATCTGCATCCGGCGGATCCAAATCCGGCGATCATATCGGCCTATTACAAGGGATATGCGGAAACCCATCCAATGTTCATCCGGGCAGGCTGGGGCTTTATGGTTGAGACGGGGACCCAGGCCATGCGGCTGGTCCTGAGCGGCATCTTCGATGCCTATCCCGATCTCAAGATCATTCTTGGGCATTTGGGAGAAACGATTCCGTATCAGATCGCCCGGATCGACGAGGCGCTGAGTCGCGATACGCCGATGAAGAATTTCCGCGAAGTATTCTCCAGGCACTTCTATGTGACGACCAGCGGCTTTTTCTCGACGCCGGCATTGCAATGCTGCATCGACGAAATTGGTCTCGACCGCGTCCTGTTCTCGATCGATTGGCCTTATGCCTCGAATTCGGCCGGAGTGGAATGGCTGAAAGACTGCGGCTTGGCGGAGAATGACAAGGCGAGGATCTTCTCCGGCAATGCAAGGCGCTTGTTGAAACTTTGAG
>JAEXXW010000373.1 GCA_023405565.1 Pseudomonadota bacterium | reverse complement strand
GCTCTGCACCCAGCGGATCGCAATGCCGTCCTTGGCGAATTCCTTCTCCAGAAGACCTTTGTCCTTCAGGACCAGCGACACCGGATTATAGGTCGCCCAGTCGATGCGGATTTCCTTGGGCTTATCCTGGGCAAACAAAGCCGTGCTCGGCACGAGGCCGACAAACAGGGCTGACGCCAGAAGCGAACGGCGGGAAAAGAAAGCCATGATAACCTCCACGCACAAGGCCGCGTTCACGCCAAAGGCGTGTCGGGCCGGATTGATGAAAGCGGGAGTTCCAAAACCACCCGCCCGCGGCTGATGGCGACGGGGCGGGCCCCGACCGCTTTAGCTGCATTTGTTAAGCGCCCGCAAGCTGCTCGCTCAAATCGGCGCTACACGCTGAAATTAAAGGGTTATTTGGACCCGTCAATGAAATGGAATGGCAAATTTCGAAGGCCCGCGAAACGCCCATTTCTCTTTTGGTGACGGTTGTAAAATAACTTTGCGTCCACCTCTATGATGGGCCGTGACAGGGAAGAAGCGCTCCGCTATCCCCATTCGCCATGCTTTCTCCCGAACAGACGCCGCATCCGAATAGCGGGATCTTCGACGCCGAGGCTGCTGCCCAGGAACTGGAGGCGCTTGCCGCCGCCTATTCCGGCCGCGAGATCGAATTGCGGACGGCGGTGGCGCAATTCCTGAAGGGCGAACTCGCAAAAGGCCGGGAAAAAGCCGAGCAATTGCTGCTGAAGGAACGCCACGGACGCCGCTGCGCCGAGCGCCTTTGCCTCATGCAGGATGATATCATCCGCGTGCTGTTCGAATTCGCCAGCAAGCAGCTCTATCCCTCGCTCAACCCGTCCGAAGCCGAACGCATGGCCGTGGTGGCCACCGGCGGTTATGGCCGCGGATTGCTCGCGCCCGGCTCCGATATCGACCTGCTGTTCGTGCTTCCCTACAAGCAGACGGCATGGGGCGAGTCGATCGCCGAAGCCATTCTCTATTGCCTCTGGGATATGGGACTCAAAGTCGGCCACGCGACGCGCTCGGTGGATGAATGCATCCGCCAGGCCAAAGCCGACATGACAATCCGCACGGCGATTCTGGAATCCCGTTTCCTTTACGGCGATCGTGCCCTGTTCGATGAACTGGTCAATCGCTTCGACGAGGATGTGGTGCGGGGCACGGCGGCGGAATTCGTCGCCGCAAAGCTGGCCGAACGCGAAGACCGCCTCCGACGCAATGGCCAGTCACGCTACATCGTCGAGCCCAACGTCAAGGACGGCAAGGGTGGCATGCGCGACCTGCACACCCTGTTCTGGATCGGCAAATACGTCTACCGCGTGCGCACCCTTGAGGAACTTGTCGATCAGGGAGTGTTCGATCCGGACGAACTGAAGCTGTTCACACGGTGCGAGGATTTCCTGTGGTCGGTGCGATGCCACATGCATTTCGTCACCGGCCGCCCTGAAGAGCGCCTGTCTTTCGACATCCAGCGCGAAATCGCCGTGCGGCTCGGCTACACCGAGCATCCCGGCATGCGCGATGTCGAACGCTTCATGAAGCATTACTTCCTCACGGCGAAGAATGTCGGTGACCTCACCGCCATCCTCTGCGCAGCGCTGGAAGCCAACCACACCAAGAGCGCTCCGGCGCTGGGTCGCATGATCGCGCGCTTCCGACCGAAGGCAGGCCGCCGGTCGTTGAGCGAGTCCGATGATTTCATCATCGACAACAACCGCATCAACATCGCCAAGCCGGACGTGTTCGAGCGCGATCCGATCAACCTGATCCGCATCTTCCATCTCGCCCAGAAGCACGATCTTGCCTTTCATCCCGACGCGATGCGAAAGGCGACACGCTCGCTTCATTTCATAAACAAGGATCTGCGTGAAAGCCCCGAAGCCAACGAGCTTTTCTTCGAGATCCTGACAGCCAAGAACGATGTCGAGCCGGTTCTGCGGCGGATGAATGAGGCCGGCGTCCTCGGCGCGTTCGTGCGCGCCTTTGGCCGGGTCGTAGCGATGATGCAGTTCAACATGTATCATCACTATACGGTCGACGAACATCTGATCCGCTGTATGGGTGTGATCTCGGAGATCGAGGCCGGCACCAACGAGGAATACGGGCTCGCCAATGAGCTTGCGAAGAAGCTGCAGCCGCGCCAGCGCGATATCCTGCGCATCACCCTGTTCCTGCACGACATCGCCAAAGGCCGCGTCGAAGACCATTCCATTGCCGGCGCACGCGTCGCGCGCCGCTTCTGCCCGCGGCTCGGCCTGAACAATGCCGAAACGGAAACGGTCGCCTGGCTGATCGAGAACCATCTCGTGATGTCGACGATCGCGCAATCGCGCGATCTGTCCGACCGCAAGACCATCGAGAATTTCGCTGCGATCATGCAGTCGCTCGACCGGCTGAAACTGCTGGTGATCCTGACGACAGCGGATATCCGCGCCGTCGGGCCCGGCGTCTGGAATGGCTGGAAGGCGCAGCTCCTGCGCACGCTTTATTACGAAACCGAGCCGGTGCTGACCGGCGGCTTCTCCGAGGTCAACCGTGAGCGTCGCGTCGCCATGGCACAGGCCGAATTCCGTCGGGAGATGAAGGACTGGCCGGAGGACGAACTCGAAAGCTACATCGCCCGCCACTATCCGGCCTACTGGCTCAAGGTCGATCTGCCGCACAAGGTTTCGCACGCGAACTTCCTGCGGAAGACCTGGAGCGCGGGGCGGACGCTGGCGACGCAGGTGAATTTCGATGCGGCGCGCGGCGTCACCGAACTGACGGTGATCGCGCCGGACCATCCACGGCTCTTGTCGATCATCGCCGGCGCCTGCGCGGCAACGGGCGCCAACATTGTCGACTCGCAGATCTACACGACCACCGACGGCCTCGCGCTCGACACCATTTCGCTGACGCGCGAATTTGACCGCGACGATGACGAAGACCGGCGCGCCAGCCGGATTGCCGACACGATCGAAAAAGCCCTGAAGGGCGAGATCAAGCTACCGGATATCGTAGCACGCAAGGCCGCACCAAAGGCCCGGCTGAAAGCCTTTGCGCTCGAGCCGGACGTGAATATCAACAATGACTGGTCGAACCGCTTCACAGTGATCGAGGTGACAGGTCTCGACCGGCCCGGCTTGCTCTATGAACTGACGGCGACGATCTCGAAACTGTCGCTCAACATCACGTCCGCACATGTCGCCACTTTCGGCGAGCGCGTGGTGGACGTGTTCTATGTCACCGACCTGCTCGGCGCCAAGATCAACTCGCCGACCCGTCAGGCCGCGATCAAGCGCGCCTTGCTGGCGCTATTTTCGCGCCAGAGTCATGAACCAAAAGCCACAGCCGCCGCGCGATAGCAGCGAAGACAAAGAAGGCAAAAAAGGCGCCGAAGCCACGCTTCGGCGCCTTTTCAGGCAATCAACTCGTCAGCGAAATTACTTCTTCTTCGCCTTTGCCGGAGCAGCTTCCGGTGCCCACACCGACTTCCATGCCAGGTAAGGCTGCGAGAACGCGGCCACGACGAACTTCTGGCCGTTCGCGTTCGGATTGGCAGGAGCAGCCTTGGCAGCCTTGGCGGCCGGAGCCTTGGCAGACTTCTTCTTGGCGGCGAGAGCAGCCGTCGGAGCGGCAGCAACGGCGAGTGCAAGAACAAGAGCGATTTTACGCATTGGATTCCCCAAAGTTTGTACCACCGGTATCCCCCGGTCGTGCGCGAACAAGCACAAAAAGCCCCCCGTGCAAATCAAAGGCCCTTATTTTCTAGGCATTTTCGGTCGCTTTGCGCCAATCCGTCGCATGTTCGCCACAGCCCGCGCGCCGAAGCTTAACCGCTGTTTAAATTCCCTCTCGTAGCCTCCGGCTTTGGTCCGGCCAGTCTGTGCGTGCCGGACGGCGGACGCTGCGGGGGATGGCTTTGGGACGGCGAAACAAGGCCGCGCGCCGCGAGCCAAAGTTCGATGTCGAGGGGCCCAAGCGGGACCTGCGCGTCGACCCGCAAGACAGATTCCCGGCGAGCGACGAGGACATGCCCCGCACCAAGCCGCGCGCACGCAAGAAAGCCTCCAGCGCCGGCAAGGCCGATGCCAAGGGTCAGGACGCCCCCACCAAGACCGCGAAGAAAGGCGGAGGGAACGGAGGCCGTCGGCGGTCGCTGCCTGCCCGCATCGCTTATTGGGGGCTTGTTCTTTGCCTTTGGGCGGTGATTGGCCTTGTCGGTCTTGTCGTATGGGTCGGCGCGCACCTGCCGCCGATCCAGTCGCTTGAAGTGCCCAAACGTCCGCCGTCGATCCAGATCGCTGGAACGGATGGACGCGTGCTGGCGGTGCGCGGCGACAGCGGCGTTTCGGCCAAGGTCAAGGATCTGCCGAAACACGTACCGCAGGCCTTCATCGCTATCGAGGACCGGCGCTTCCATTCACATTTCGGAATCGATCCGATCGGCATTGCACGTGCTGCGGTGACCAATGTTCTGCGGCGCGGCGTATCGCAAGGCGGCTCGACGCTGACGCAGCAGCTCGCCAAGAACCTGTTCTTGACACAGGATCGTACCTATACGCGCAAGCTGCAGGAGGTCGCGCTGGCCCTGTGGCTGGAGCAGAAGTTCACCAAGACCGAAATTCTCGATCTCTATCTCAATCGCGTCTATTTCGGCGCCGGCGCCTATGGCGTGGAAGCCGCCGCGCAACGGTATTTCGGCAAGCATGCGCGTGAGATGTCGCTCTCCGAAGCGGCGATGCTGGCCGGTCTTGTGCGCTCGCCATCGCGCCTCGCGCCGACGCGCAATCCGAATGGTGCGCAGCGCCGCGCGCAAGTGGTGCTGGCAGCAATGGCCGATGCCGGCTTCATCACCGACAAGAGCGCAGCCATCGCCATCACCCAGCCGGCCCACGCACTGAAGCAAACCAGTAACGGCTCGATCAACTATGTCGCCGACTGGATCATGGACGTGCTCGACGATCTCGTCGGCCGCGTCGAAGACGACATCGTCGTCGAAACCTCGATCGATCCGGCGATGCAATTGTTTGCGGAACAGGCGATCACTGATGAACTCCCGGCCAAGGGCGGCAAATTAGGAGTCGAGCAAGGCGCCATGATCGCGATGACGCCGGATGGCGCCGTGCGCGCGCTGATTGGCGGCAAGAGCTATGCGGAAAGCCAATTCAACCGCGCGGTCGCGGCGAAGCGCCAGCCGGGCTCCTCCTTCAAGCCATTCGTCTATCTGACCGCGCTCGAACGCGGATTGACGCCGGATACGATCCGCGAGGACAAGCCGATCTCGGTGAAGGGCTGGAGGCCGGAAAAC
>JAEXXW010000365.1 GCA_023405565.1 Pseudomonadota bacterium | reverse complement strand
CTTCAGGCGCGATGGCCAACGCATCGAGCGCCGTCAGGACGCGCGGCTTTGTCTCGGCATCGAGCGCAAGAATGCGGCGCTGTTCGATCAGCGCGCGAGCCATCGGCTTGGTGAACGGGCGCTCCGGCAACCGCATGTCGAATGGTTCGGATCGTCCTTCGTTGCCGCCTTCGTCACTTGCGCTCAATGTCAGTTGGACTTCCGCACCGGCCCATGGGTGATCGGAAATATCCCGCAAGGTTTGTCCAACGCCGCTGCGCGTGCGGGCCTGCGGCAGAACCAGCGGCATATCGGGCGCTTCGAACAGGGGACGTGCGGGCTTGAAACCACCCGGCTTCATGCCGCCCTCGTCAAATGGCTGCGGCTTCAAGGCGAATTGGGCGCGGGCTTCGGTGACGCCGTAATCGTCTTCAAGCTTGTAGCTTAGCATCAGCGAGCCGCGTGCCTGCGGCTCCGGATCTTTCGTCAAGGCAATCGTCGGCGCGCGATCGGGAATGGCCGTGAACGACCAGACGAGCGGAGCGCCGGCACCACGCAAGGTCACAGCGCCCTGCTCGGTGATCACATAACGATGTTCTTCCGTGCCGGCCGCGGGCGCAGCGTCGGTCTGCGCTTTCGCGGCATCTTCGGCGGCAATACCGCCGCTCACGGTGATGTTGAGACCGGTGGCACCGCTGGCGCGGATGACCAGAACCGATCCGGCCGGAACGGCAAGCGGCGCCGACGCCCGGGCGGGCTCGCCCGGCCTCAGCCCCGGCAGGATCACCGGCGGCCGCGCCGTGTATTGCGGCGGGGTGACCCAGGCATCGATGCGGTAATTGGCCGGCGATACCACGCCCTGCCAGTTAAAAGCCGCGGCGACGCGCCGCTGCCGGTCGCCGCTGGCCGCGAAGAAGGTGGCAACGAACAGCACCAGCACGAGAGCCCGAAGGGCCACAGGATCGCGCAGGAAAAGACGCGGTGACGGCCAGCCGGCCCTGAGCTTGCGGGCGGCAGCGAGCGCGCGATCGACATGCGCGCGCCACAGCGCCTGCGTCATCGCGTCGCCCTCATTCGTCGCGAGCCGGTCGGTCATAGTGAGCGCCGGACGATGCGCAAGGCCACTGCGCTCATCGAGCCGTTTCAGCGCGTCCGCCACACTCGGCATGCGGATAAAGGCAAAAGGCGACAGCGCCGCCACGGCCAGCAGACCAAAGATGGCAACGCCCGCAGCACGGCCAAGCGGGGGCAGCCACAACCACAGGCCGAGCCAGGACAGGACGAAGAACAGACCGCAGACTGTCACAAAGGCCGCGAGCGGCGGCCAGACCCGTTCCCAGAGGATCGCCCCGCGGGCGCGCGAGATGCCGCGCGCCAACAACAGATCCACCTCGCGCTGAGCCGAATTTTGTGCGTTTTCAGTCCGTTGGCTGGTTTTTTCGACCAATGCTGCGTTCCTGATCAAGCGGCCCCGGGACTTAACCCAACATTCAAGCTTAACACGCGTCTCCGCACCAGTTAGTCACGAAACATGGACTGAATTAAGCAAGCCACAGGCCAAATGCCAGAAAGCGCCCGTTCAACGGATGACGGCGGTCACAGCCAGGGCGGCATCCGGTCCAGCCCGATCAGAGCCTCGACCTCCACGCGCGGCCGCACCAGCGACCAGGCATCACCATTGACCAGAACCTCAGGGATCAGCGCGCGGGTGTTGTAGGTTCCAGCCTGCACCGCGCCATAGGCCCCGGCAGTCATGACCGCGAGCAGGTCGCCCGGCTGCGGTTCCGGCAACCGGCGATCAAGCGCAAGATAATCGCCGGTCTCGCAGACCGGGCCGACCACGTCCGCGCGAACGCTGGCCACACCGGGCTCAGCATGTTTCACCGGCAGGATATCGTGATGGGCTTCGTACAAGGTCGGGCGGATCAAGTCGTTCATCGCCGCATCGACGATGATGAAGACCTTCGCCTCGCCGCGCTTCACGAACAGCACCTTGGTGACGAGGATGCCGGCATTGCCGACAATCAGCCGCCCCGGTTCAAAAATCAGCTTGCAACCGAGATTGCGCGTCGCCTCCTTCACCACCTTCGCATAGGCGGCAGGATCCGGCGGAATTTCGTCGCCTTCGCGATAGGGAATGCCAAGGCCACCACCAAGATCGACATGCGTGATCGCATGACCATCGGCACGCAACTCGTGCACGAAATCGGACAACAATGCGAAGGCGTCCGCAAAGGGCGACAGATTGGTGATCTGGCTGCCGATATGCATGTCGATACCGGTGACTTGAATGCCGGGAAGCTGCGCCGCATGGCGATAGACGTCGCGAGCGCGACTGATCGGAATGCCGAACTTGTTTTCCGATTTGCCAGTCGCGATCTTGGCATGCGTCTTGGCGTCGACATCCGGATTCACACGGATGGAAATGGCGGCCTTGCGGCCCTTGCCCGACGCGATTTGCGACAGCAAATCCAGCTCGGGCTCGGATTCGACATTCACGCAGAAAATGTCTTCATCGAGCGCCAGCGCCAGCTCGTCGGCGGTCTTTCCGATACCGGAGAACATGATTTTCTTGGCCGGAATACCTGCCGCACGCGCTCTGCGTAATTCTCCCCCCGAAACGACATCGGCACCGGCGCCGAGACGCGCCAGCGTTGCAATCACCGCTTGGTTGGAATTGGCCTTGACCGCATAGCAGACGAGCGAGGGTACATCGGCGAAGGCATCCGCAAAGACGCGGTAATGCCGCTCCAGGGTCGCCGTCGAATAGCAATAAAAGGGCGTGCCGACCTGCGCAGCGAGGGCGGTCAGGTCTACCGCCTCGGCGTACAAGGCGCCGTTGCGATAGTCGAAATGATGCATGCTGGTCTCGGAATTGACTGTCTCAGTCGATCAGAACGTCGAGCGGGATAGGCTTATCGGGGCCCCGGATAATCGGCAAGCCGCCGGCTCTGCGGCGTCTGTATTTGATCTCCTCACCGCCCTGATCCGTCTCCTCGTCAAGCGAACCGCCCGGAACGGCAGACAATCCGCCCGGAGGGGCATCCAG
>JAEXXW010000348.1 GCA_023405565.1 Pseudomonadota bacterium | reverse complement strand
GACACGGAGATGCCGTTGAGATACAGCAAGGCACTGGTGGTTTTCGTTTCCATGCCCTACTCCGCAGGTTTCACGGCGGCATCCGCGACGGGCTCGCTGCCCCTCGCAGCGGCCCGTCGCGCCTGTCGCTCGGACCACCAATGGGAGATGGTGCCCACGATGCCCCGCGGCAGAAACAACGTCACGCCAACAAACAATCCGCCGAGCAGGAACAGCCAGTAAGGCGCCAGGAAACCCGTGGTGAACGTCGTTTTCGCGTAATTGACAAGGATGGCACCGAGAACGGCGCCCGTGAGTGTTCCGCGACCACCGACCGCGACCCAGATCACCGCCTCGATCGAATTCGCCGGCGCAAACTCGCCCGGATTGATGATGCCGACCTGCGGCACATAGAGCGCGCCGGCCACGCCCGCCATGCAAGCGGACAACGTCCAGACGAACAGCTTGTAGGATTCGACGCGATAACCAAGGAAGCGCGTGCGCGACTCCGCATCGCGGATCGCGACCAGCACCTTGCCGAATTTGGACGTCACCAGCTTGCGGCAGATGATGAAGCAGATGCCGAGCGCGAGACACGAGATCGCAAACAAGGCGGCGCGGGTCGATTGCGCCTGCACATTGAAGCCGAGAATATCCTTAAAGTCGGTCAGACCGTTATTGCCGCCAAAGCCGAAATCGTTGCGGAAGAAGGCGAGCATCAGCGCGAAGGTCATCGCCTGCGTGATGATCGACAGATACACGCCTGTGACGCGCGAGCGGAACGCAAACCAGCCGAACACGAAAGCCAGCACGCCCGGCGCCAGCAGCACCATCAGCATCGCGTAAGGGAAGGACTGGAAGCCGTACCAGAAGAACGGCAATTCCTTCCAGTTCAGAAACACCATGAAGTCCGGCAGAACCGGATTGGCATAAACACCGCGCGCACCAATCTGCCGCATCAGATACATGCCCATCGCATAGCCGCCGAGCGCGAAGAAGGCGCCGTGGCCGAGCGAGAGAATGCCGCAATACCCCCAGATCAGATCGATGGAAAGCGCGAGCAGCGCGTAGCAGATGTATTTGCCGAACAAGGCCACGGCATAGGTCGGCACATGAAGCGGCGACGACGGCGGCAGCAGCAGATTGGAAAGCGGAATGAGGATGCCGATGGCCGCGAGTATTGTCAGAAAGACAATCGAACTGCGATCCAGCGTGCGAATGATCGGCCCGCCCATCACGCCTCCACCGCCCGGCCCTTCAGCGCGAACAGGCCGCGCGGGCGCTTCTGAATGAACAGGATGATCAGCACGAGGATGGCGATCTTCGCGACCACCGCACCGGCATAGGGCTCGAGAAATTTGTTGGCGATGCCGAGCGAGAAGGCGCCAACCAAGGTGCCCCATAGATTGCCGACGCCACCGAACACCACGACCATGAAGCTATCGATGATGTAGCTCTGGCCGAGATTGGGCGAGACATTGTCGATCTGCGACAGCGCGACGCCGGCAAGTCCTGCAACGCCGGAGCCAAGGCCAAAGGTCAGCATATCGACATTGGCGGTCTTGATGCCCATCGATGCCGCCATGCGGCGGTTCTGTGTCACCGCGCGCATCTCGAGGCCAATGCGGGTGAAGCGAAGTATGCCCAGCAGGCCAAAGAACACCGCCAGCGTGAAGACAATGATCCAGAGGCGGTTATAGGTGATGGTGATCTGGCCAAGCTCGAATGCGCCGCTCATCCAGGACGGATTGCCGACTTCGCGGTTGGTGGGGCCGAAGGCGGTGCGAATCGCCTGTTGCAAGATCAGCGAAATGCCCCAGGTCGCGAGCAAGGTCTCAAGCGCACGGCCATACAGCCACTGGATCACTGTGCGCTCGATCAGGATGCCGATAAGCCCCGTCAGCAGAAAGGCGAGCGGGATCGCGATGGTCAGCGAGTAATCGAACAAGGCGGGATTGTAGGTGCGGATGACCTCCTGCACGGCGAAGGTGACATAGGCGCCAAGCATGACCATCTCGCCATGCGCCATGTTGATGACGCCCATCACGCCGAAGGTAATGGCCAGCCCAATCGCCGCCAGTAGCAGCACCGATCCGAGTGACAGACCATACCAGGCATTCTGCAACACCTCCCAGAACGCGAGACGTGTCTGAATGCTGGCGACCGCATCCTTGGCCAGCTTCTGAACCGTAGCGGGCGTGCTTTCAGGCAGATTGGACAGCAGCGCCACGGCTTCCTGATCGCCACGTGACCGGATGACGCCGACGGCATCGATCTTGTCGGCTTCAGAGGCATCGGCCTTGTAAAGAATAACGGCGGCCCGCGCTTCGCTCAGCGCACGCTTGATGCGCGTATCGGTTTCCTTGGCGATCGCGGTATCGAGTGTTGGCAGTGCCGCCGCGTCGCGCGACTTGAACACGGCCTGCGCGGCGGCCAGGCGCTGGCGCGGATCGGACGACATCAGTGTGAGGGTGCCGAGCGCCGCCTCGATCGCACGGCGCAGCCGATTGTTCAGACGCACCAGTTTGAGATCGGCAGCCGCAACAGTCGCGGCGGAACCCGTGGCAGCATCGGAGAAAGCACCGCCCTGCCGGATGAAAATGCGTTTGCTCGCGGGATCGAAGAAAAGCTGGCCGGCCTGCAAGGCTTCGATGATCGCGGTTGCGCGGGAAGAACCGGTCGCCGCGACGGCGCTGATGCCTTCTTCTGTCTGATTGAAGGAATCGGCGGAAAACTTCGTCAGTACGTCATCGAGTGTCTGGCTGATGGCAGATGATGGCGCTGCAGCCATCAGAATACAAATTGTCAAAAGCGAAGCGACCAACCGGCCGCAGAATTTAATCATCTCGCATAGCCCCGGCACGGACGTGAGACGGATGCGGCAAGCACACCGCGATCTGAGAACTTGAAAGGACACAGCAGCCCACCGCGCCATCAAGGAGATCGAGGCGAACTGCGGTCGCCTCGATCATTTTTTCATACTGTGCGCGTCAGGAGCCCTGCCCGCCGCACTTCTTGGTGACTTTGTTGTAATTGCCGCACTTGAGCGTGACCCAGTCGGCTTCGAGATCCTTCGAGCCTTCCAGATGCGGCGACCAGGCAGCGCCCGGAACAAGACCTTCGGTCTTCCACACCACGTCGAACTGGCCGTCAGCCTTCACTTCGCCGATGAAAACCGGCTTCGTGATGTGATGGTTCGGCAGCATTTCCGAGACGCCGCCGGTCAGGTTCGGCGCCTTGGTGCCGGGCAGCGCGTCGATCACCTTGTCCGGATCGGTCGTGCCAGCCTTCTTCACGGCTTCGACCCACATGTTGAAGCCGACGACATGGGCTTCCATCGGATCGTTGGAGACGCGCTTCGGATTCTTCGTGAAGGCTTTCCACTTCGCGATGAATTCCTTGTTGGCCGGCGTGTCGATCGATTCGAAGTAGTTCCAGGCGGCGAGATGACCGACCAGCGGCTTGGTGTCGATGCCGGCGAGTTCTTCTTCACCGACCGAGAACGCGACCACCGGAATGTCCTTTGCCTTCACGCCGCGATTGCCGAGCTCCTTGTAGAACGCCACGTTGGCGTCGCCATTGATGGTCGAAACCACGGCGGTCTTCTTGCCGGCCGAGCCGAACTTCACGATATCGGCGACGCGGGTCTGCCAGTCGGAGTGACCGAACGGCGTGTAGTTGATCGAGATGTCTTCGTCCTTGACGCCTTTCGACTTCAGATAGGCTTCGAGGATCTTGTTGGTCGTGCGCGGATACACATAGTCGGTGCCTTCCAGCACCCAGCGCTGCACCTTCTCCTCGTTCATCAAATAATCGACGGCCGGGATCGCCTGCTGGTTGGGCGCCGCACCCGTGTAGAAGACGTTGCGCTCGCTCTCTTCACCCTCGTATTGCACCGGATAGAACAGGATCGAGTTCAGTTCCTTGAACACCGGCAACACGGACTTGCGGGACACCGAGGTCCAGCAGCCGAATACGGCCGCGACCTTTTCCTTGGTGATGAGTTCGCGCGCCTTTTCGGCAAAGAGCGGCCAGTTGGATGCCGGATCGACCACGACGGCTTCCAATTTCTTGCCGAGCAGACCGCCCTTCTTGTTCTGCTCTTCGATCAGCATCAGCATCACGTCTTTCAGCGTGGTCTCGCTGATCGCCATGGTGCCGGAAAGGGAATGAAGAACACCGACCTTGATCGTTTCCTGTGCCTTGGCAGGCAGGACGGCCGCCATAGACAGCGCCAGACCGGCCGTGGCTGCGAGCCACCGGCGGGCAAACGGTCGCTCGGCGACCGCACGCAAAGAATGAATCATTGTTGTTTCCTCTGCTCGACACGCACGCCAGCGGACCCGGCATTTCCGCGTCGCAAACAGGTTTCGCAAGGCCTGTGCCAATTCGCCAAAGTGGTCCAAGGCCTTGACTTACAACCGAAAAACGACGGCCTACGCCGCCCGCAATTTAGGCAGCCAGCCGCCCGGGCTGAAATTCTGGCCTAGAAGCACAAATTTTGTGCAGAAACGGCGCGGAGCGTAAATTTATTTTAAACTTCAAATATCTGGCCTGGAGCCGGCTGGCTAACTTTCCATCACCAGAGCTCGTCTACCGACAACCGGCGCGGGAGAAGCTGCTGCTGGTCCGCGTAAGAGATGAGCATTTCCAGACAGGGCCGGTTTTCTTCGCGACCGAACTTCACCGTATCGATCTCGCCGGCTTTCGGCAGACCCGCAGCCTTCTTGCCTTCCTCCAGCAGCCGATAAAACTCGGCCACCGCCTGCGGCTGTGCCTGCATCAGTTCGTCGGTCGTGACCACCATATGGTTGACCGGCACCACGTTGTGCTTGCCATACCATTCCAGCGCCGCGGCTTCCGGATTGGGGATCACGCTCTTGAGGTTCGGATCGTTCGGCATGGCGGCGCCATAGATCGCCGCATCGAGTTCGCCATCGATCAGCATTCGGGTGATGTCCTTGCCGGCCGCGGCCCGGATCACATCATCCGGATCCCTGGCCTCGGCCACATGGCCATCCTCGAACGTCACCCATTGCACACCGCTGAGATCGACCCCGTAGTCGTTCTCGATAATGCCGCGGATATAAACGCCCGTCGTCTGGCTATAGGAGCGCACACCGATGCGCTTGCCGGCGAGATCGGCCGGGCGCAACTCGCCGCGCGCGGCATTGTAGAGGCATGTGTGGTGCTGGAAGCGCGACAACATCGCCGCCGGCAACAGCCGCAGACCTTTATTATAGGCCTTGGCCTGCAACACGGTGACCAGCGCCACTTCACCGATGTCATACGCGTGCTCACGCACCATGGGCTTCGCCGCCAGATGCATCGGCTTCACGTCGATATATTCCACATTCAGCAGAGGCGATGTGATCTCTCCCCGCTTCAGCGGCAGCGTGTGCGGATAATCACCGATGGCGACGCGGAGTGTGACGGGAGTGGGCATGCCGGGAAACTCTGGTTGATCCGGTCCTTTGCGGGCCGTGCTCTGGCAACCTTGACTGAGCCAACAAGATTGTCAACAATCTGGCTAACCAGATGGAGCCCATGACTGATCCAGCCGCCACCGGTGACCCTGCAGACATCACCGCGCATTTGCGCGAAGCGATCATGCGCGGCCATTTGATGCCCAATGAGCGGCTGATCGAGACCGACCTCGCGCAATCCTTTGGCGTGAACCGCGCCAATATCCGTATGGCGCTGGCGATGCTCGATCAGGAAGGCCTGATCGTGCGCGAGCCCAATCGCGGCGCGCGAGTGCGCTCCATTTCGGATGCGGAAGCGATGGAGATCGCCGAGACACGGCTCGCCATCGAAGGCATGGTGGCACGCCGCGCCGCCGAACGCGTGACACCGGCCGACCGAAAAGTCCTGCGCGCGGTTGAGACGGAGATGCGCCGTGCGGTGAAGCTGGCCGATTACGCCGCGTTCTCCCGGAGCAACGCAGCGCTCCACCGCGAGATTCAGCGCATCGGTGGCAATGAAACCGCGAACCGCATCCTGCAGACACTCAAGTCGCATCTGGTGCGGCTGCAATACCGCGTAATCCTGTTGCCGGGACGCCCCGAGACGTCGCTCGCAGAGCATCGCGTCATTGTCGATGCCATCTGTGCCGGCGATGGCGACGCTGCGGAAGCCGCGATGCGGCAGCACCTTCTAAATTTCACGCAGTTGCTAAAGCAGGCGATCGAAGCCGTCCGGCATGGCGGATTCTGACGGCTGACTTCGAACATTGTCGTTACAAGATGGAGTTCACATGACCCAGAAAACCGGTCTCGTCGTCACGGCCCATCCGGGCGATTTCGTCTGGCGCGCAGGCGGCGCCATCGCCCTGCATGCGAAGAAGGGCTATCGCATGAAGATCGTCTGCATGAGCTTCGGCGAACGCGGCGAGAGCCAGTTTGCCTGGAAGGAAGCCGGTGCGACGCTCGAGAAGGTGAAGGCTGGACGCAAGGATGAGGCGGAGCGCGCCGCCGAACTGCTCGGCGCCGAGATCGAATTCTTTGATTGCGGCGACTATCCGCTCAAGCTGACCGAGGAACATTTCGACCGCATGGTCGACATCTACCGCGAGACCAATCCGGCTTTCGTGCTGACCCACGCGCTGAAAGATCCCTACAACTTCGATCATCCGAACGCGGCGCATTTCGCTCAGGAGACCCGCGTGGTGGCGCAGGCGATGGGTCACAAGCCCGGCGCGAAGTACCAATATTCCGCGCCGCCGGTTTATCTGTTCGAGCCGCATCAGCCCGAACAATGCGACTACAAGCCCGATCTCATCCTCAAGATCGACGATGTCTGGGAAACCAAATACAAGGCGTTCCAGATCCTCGCGGCGCAGAAGCACCTGTGGCACTATTACGAGCGCGTGGCGCTCAACCGCGGCATCCAGGGTTCGCGCAACACCGGCATCCCGATGACCTATGGCGAAGCCTATCAGACGCTGTTCCCGCGCGTCGTCACCGATACGCTTGGCTGAGCTAAGGAGCCCTCGACATGAAGCCTGTTGTTGTTCGCAACATCCCGCGTGCCGACGCCCAAGCGTGCAAGATCCTCGCCGGCGTTGGTGTTTCCACCTCGCATGAAGCGCTCGGCCGTTCCGGCCTGATGAAGCCTTATATGCGACCGATCTGGTCCGGCGCATCGATCTGCGGCCCCGCCGTGACGATCATGGCGCAGCCTGGCGACAACTGGATGATCCATGTCGCGATCGAGCAGTGCAAACCGGGCGACGTGCTGGTGGTCGGCTGCACCGCCGACAACACCGACGGCATGTTTGGTGACCTGCTCGCCACGTCGGCCAAAGCGCGCGGCGTTCAGGGCCTGATCATCGATGCGGGTTGCCGCGACGTTGCTGTGCTGAAGGAGATGGGATTCCCGGTCTGGTCCAAGGCTATTTCCGCCAAGGGCACGGTGAAGGCGACGCTCGGCGCGGTGAATATTCCGGTCGTCTGCGCCGGCGTGAATGTCGTTCCCGGCGATGCGATCGTCGCCGATGACGACGGCGTTGTCGTCATCCCGCGCAAGCTGGTCGGCGAAGTCGCCGAGAAGGCGCAAAAGCGCGAGGCGGACGAGTTGGCCAAACGCGAGAAGCTCGCCTCCGGCATCCTCGGTCTCGACATGTACAACATGCGGCCCGCGCTTGAGAAAGCCGGCCTCGTTTACGTCGACAATCCGGAAGACGCGTAACCGTCTTCCGTTTTCGAACGGGCGGTCTCGGACAGGCATCCGAGACCGGCCAGCGTGTCCCGCACCGCAATATCGATCGGCGTATGGGGCTCTGCACCGATCGCCTCTATGAGGCGTGTGTTGTCAAGGCGCAGCGGTTCCTGCCAGAGATAACGCATTTCGCGCATCTCCCGGAACAGCGTGACGAACGGCGATGCCAGCGTCACGACGAACCAAGGAAAACGCCGAACCGGCAGCGCCGCGTCGCCGACGGCCCCGCGAATAGCCGCGATCATCCGCGTGCCATCGACGTCCCAGTGACCGCCAAAGTGAAACAACTCGAACAATTCCGCCGGACCATCGCGCTCGACCAGTCGCGCCATCGTTTCCGCCAGATCCGGCAGATAGGCCCAAGCGTGACCGATGCCGGCCTTGCCTGGAGACGTGATGCCGCGAACGGGTTTACCCGGCTTCACCAGCGCCTGTGAGAACCAGTTATTGCCGACTCGCGGTCCGAAGAAATCACCGGCCCGCACGATCAATACCGGAATGCCTATGGTGGACGCGTCGCGTAACCGCTGCTCCATCGCGACTCGGATCGCACCTTTTCGCGTCAGCGGGTGTTGCGGAGAATTCTCGCGCAGGACCGGAAAAG
>JAEXXW010000181.1 GCA_023405565.1 Pseudomonadota bacterium | reverse complement strand
CTCCGTCGTCGTCCGGCTTTGTGGCTGTATCGCGTTTCGACAGGACGTCGCTGATGCGGAAGAAGCGGGCGGGTGCGGCTTGCGCAGGTGATTGCATCTCCTGCATCGATGCACGCGAGGACGTTTGTTGTGGCGTCGATTGCGCATGAGCGGGCAGGGCGCTGATCACCAGCACCACCAAGACCGCAAGACCTGTGCCGACTGCGCGACGGCTGCGCAACATAACGAACGCCCCTGCTGCTCGAGGCGTTGTGTCCGGTTATGGGCCGGTCCTGCCGCGAGTCATTGGGGAATCTTGATATGCGCGAGCCGCTGCGCCCTCGTTAAGCCAGGCGTGAACGGGGAGGTATTTGTCTTTTGCCGGTTAGCCGGGATTGAGCGAAATCGCTCAAATTTGAGGGATCACCGTTCCCGAAAGGCTTCGTCGCGCAGCATGCGGGCGGGCTTGATGAGATAGTCGAGCACCGATTTCTCGCCGGTCAGGACCTCGACGGTTGCGACCATGCCGGGAATGATCGGTAATGGCCGCTCTGCTGCGCCGAGATAGTTTTTGTCGGTGCGTACGATCACGCGATAGAAGGTTTCCTTCTCGCCACGCTCGCCCTTGTCCTCGATGGCGTCGGCGCTGATGCGTTCGACCTTCCCTTTGAGCGAACCATAGACGGACGAGTCATACGCCGTGATCTTCACGATCGCATCCTGCTGGGGCCGGATGAAGGCGATGTCCTGCGGCCGGATGCGGCCCTCGACCAGCAACGAGTCATCCATCGGCACGATGTCCATCACATTCGCGCCGGGCTGAACCACCGCACCGATGGTCGTGACATTGATCTTGTTGATGATGCCGTTGACCGGGGAGCGCAGCTCCGTCCGGCGTACCTTGTCGCGCGCCGACTTGATCGATTCCTCGAGCACGGCAAGGTCGCCGCGCGACTTCGAAAGATCTTCTTCGGATTGTGCACGGAATGTGGTGCGGACCGTTGCGATGCGGGATTTCGTTTCGGCAAGCTGGCCGCGCATGTCGGTGGCCTGTCGCTCCAGACGCAACATTTCGATTTCGGGGATGACCTTTTGCGCGTACAGGCGGCGGGAAATCTCAAGCTCCTTGTCGAGAAGCTGCAGGGTTTCAGTCAGCCGCTTTTCCTGCTGAGTGAGGACATCGGTTTCCTGGTCCAGCTTGCGCTTGCGCGCTTCGTACAAATTGCGTTCGCCCTCGACGACGGCCGGCACGGTCTCGACGAGATCGCTGGCGAAGACCGGTTCGCGGCCCTGAACTTCCGCCTCAAGTCGGGCGACGCGTGCGGCGGCGGCACCGCGCCGCTCGCGGACTTCGCCAAGCTGGGAGGCGAAATTCGTATCGTCGATGCGCATCAGCGGCTGGCCGGCTCGCACGATCTCGCCTTCATGCACCATGATGGCGTCGACAATGCCTCCTTCCAGCGTCTGCACGACCTGCATCTGGCGTGAAGGGATCACGCGCCCGTTGCCGCGTTTGACTTCGTCAAGCACTGCAAAATGGGCCCAGATCAGCCCGACGAAAACGAGGGCAAGACTCCAGAACAAGAGCAGGCGCGATGTGCGTGGTGTCCGCAACTCCACGGCCGCACGCACTTCATTGGCGAAGGAAAAATCTGAATTGTGCATGACCAGCCCTAATCCACGGCGGGGCCGCTGGAATGCGGCCGGCCGGCATTGGCGCGCAGCTTGGCCACCACTTCATCGCGCGGCCCGTCGGCAATGAGCCGTCCGCGATCGAACACGAGAAGGCGCGTGACGAGAGACAGAAGGCTCATGCGGTGGGTCGAAACGAGAATGGTCATCTCGCCGCCAGCGATGTTCTTCAGGCGCTCCAGGAATTCAGTTTCGCTGCGGACGTCGAAATGCGCCGTCGGTTCATCGAGGAACAGGATTTTCGGTTGACGAATGAGCGTGCGGGCCAGACCGATCGCCTGTTTCTGTCCGCCCGACAGCGAACGTCCTCCCTCCGCGATCGGCATATCGTAGCCGAGAGGATGTCCGGCGATGAAACTCTCGACGCCGGACAGGCGCGCGGCCTGCAGGATCTCGGCGTCAGTCGCGGCCGGTTTTCCAAGCGCGATGTTGTCCCGCAACTTGCCGAAAAAGAGTTCGGTATCCTGCAGGACAAAACCTGTCCCCGTTCTCAGATCGGCAGGATCGTATTGGCGGCTATCGACGCCATCGATCAGGATGCGACCTTCCTGCGGTTCGTAAAAGCCGACCAGCAGGCGACCGACCGTGGTCTTGCCGGAACCGACGCGGCCAATGATGCCGACGCGCTCACCCGGTGCGATGGAGAAGGACACTTTTTCGAGCGCGTTGTCGGGGGCGTTCGGATATTTGAAGGTCACGTTCTCGAACGTGATGCGGCCCTGCTCGATTTTGCGCGCGACATAGGCGCGCTCGAGCGGACGTTCGCGCTCGAGATTCATGACGCGGTCAATCGCTTTGAGCGACGTGAAGGTCTGCGTGGCGCGTGTGATGACAGAGGCAATTCCCGAGATCGGACCGAGAACGCGCCCTGCCAGCATGGTGGAGGCGATGAGAGCGCCGGTCGACAATTTGCCATCGAGAACAAGATAGACGCCGACCAGGACCATCAGCAGCGTTGTGAGTTGCTGAGCCGTGTTCGAAGTCGTCAGCGCGAGCGACGACCAGAAATGCACATCCTCACTCGAGCGAGCCGTTGCGGCGACCGAGCGCTCCCAGGTCGTCTGCATGCGGGCCTCGGCGCCGACCGCGCGCACCGCTTCGACGCCGGACAGCGATTCAACCAGAATGCCGTGACGGGCGGAGGATTCCGCCTGCATCTGCCGGATCGCGCGGTCCAGCGGCCTTTGCAGGAGGAGTCCGACGGCGATCATGATTGGAAGCATGATCAGCGGAATCCATGCGAGCGGGCCGGCGATGATGAACAGGACGATGATAAAGAGGATCGCGAACAGCAGGTCGGTTACGGAGACGACCGTTCCGGACGTGAAAAACTCACGCACGGAATCAAAGTCGCGCATCTGATTGGCCAGAATTCCGATCGATGTCGGCCGGTTCGCCATTTTCAGGGAGAGGACGTGCTCGAAGATATTCGACGCCAGGACAACGTCGATCTTCTTGCCGGTCATATCGATGATGCGACTGCGCACCGTTCGCATGATGAAGTCGAAGACGATCGCGATACCCATGCCGATCGCGAGCGCGACCAAAGAGGGCAGGGCCCCATTGGGAATGACGCGGTCATACACGCTCATGGTGAAGAGCGGACTTGCGAGCGCGATGATGTTGATGATGAAGGCCGCGATGGCGACATGCGAGTAGTTTGCCCAGAAGCCGGACACGACCGACCAGAACCAGTGCGGCTTGGGCAGATCGCCGGCGGCAACGGCCCGAGGGTCGGCGGACGGTGAGGGACGCACAAAAAAGGCGTAGCCGGAATAGTCTTTGGTGAGCTCCGCATAGCTGATGGACGAAGCTGACGAATGTCCGGAGGGATCGATAAGGCTGGCTGTCTTCTGGGCTTCGTTCTTGCCGACCAGGATCCGGGCCGAGTTGTCCCGCATCACGAGGACCACGGGCAAAACCAGGGACGGGATATCCTCGATATTGCGGCGAACAGCTTCCGCGTCGAGCCCTGCGCGTTTGGCGGCCCGATCGAAGAGGGCCGCGCTCAGCCGGCCAACCACCGGCAGGCCCGCGATCAAGGCCTCTTTGCTGATGGCGCGGCCATGAAACGAGGCGAGATAGATCAACGCATCGGCGAGCGGATCCTGGTCCTGCTGCGGGATCGGCTGCGGGCGGGAAAAAGCCTGCTTTAATAAAGCGTCGTTCTGAATATTCACGGGAAGCTCGCTCCAAACGAGCAATCGTCAATGTCGGCTGCATTCCCGCAGCCGCCTAAAAGCGCCCCCGCTTACCACTTTCAATGCGATCGAGACATATGTCGCGATCGCGCGTGACCTTTTACGTCATATTAAGGTTTATTGAGGGGCCCCAAAGCCTGCTCCGGTGTGGCCGCAAAGGCTGTTACAGGTTCAGGCCAACGATTAGCGATCACGGATGGCTGCTGGGCAGACAAGGCCGTGTTCCAGAACGAAGGATTGGCAGCCGTCATGCCGGTCGTATCCGGCCAGCGTCCGGGCGTTGCCTCAGCCCGCGCGCTGAGCGGTGACACGACACCGCCAGCGTCGCCCTGTCGCATGTTGAGCGGTTCCGGCGCGATATCCGGATCTTTGATCAGGATCGGCGGAAGCCTGTAGGGGAACAGTCCGAACGGACGAACGGCCATCGGATCAGCTTCCGGCGGCGGGGCGGTTTTGATATATTCAAGCAGGTGCCCCATGGTCGCCAGGAGCTGGAAGTCGGCGAACACGGCGACAGCACGTGTCGAGACAATCGACACCAGCGAGTTGAAATATTGATTTCGCGCATCGAGCAGGTCGATCAGCGTTCGTTGACCGAGCTCATATTCCTTCGAATAAGCATCGATGACGCGGCGCGCGGCTTCCGACTGGCGTGTCAGGAAGGTGACCCGTTCGACGGTGACGGTTCGCGCGGCCCAAGCCTTGTCGAGTGACTCGAAAGCATCGCGTTGCAGACGCGCATGGCGTTGCGTCTGTTCGATCATGCGCTCGGCCATCTCGGCGCGGCGCCACGAATCCTGGCCGCCGCGGAAAATATCCCAGCTCATCACGACCTTGCCGCTCATCTCCTCGCTTCTGCCGAGAATGAGGCCGCTATCGACGCCTTTGCTTGCAGTACCCTCCAGCGACACGGTCGGCATGAAAGCGCCGGCCGTGGCGCGGAAACCGTATTTTGCCGCGATTGCATCCGCGCCGGCCGCACGCAGCGTGGGATTGTGCTGCAACGTGACGGCGAGTGAATCATCCTTGGATCCAGGCAGGCCGGCCAGTCGCGAGGGGAAGCGCAAATTGTAGGGTTCGAGAC
>JAEXXW010000244.1 GCA_023405565.1 Pseudomonadota bacterium | reverse complement strand
TTCCCGGATGGCTCACACGAGCCAGTGACCTATCCGGTCGCGGCCACATCGACGGCGAAGCCCGAGGTCGCAGGCTATCTCGAATTCCTCCGCGGCAAGTCTGCGAAAGAGATTTTCGAGAAATACGGCTTCACGTTTTTAGGCACCAAGCCGGCATCGTGACGCTGGCCACAGAACACTGACGTGTTCAATCTGACACCCGAGGAATGGACGGCGATCCGGCTTTCGCTCTGGATCGCCTCCGTTGCAACAATCGTGGCGATGCCGATCGGCATCGCCGTCGCATGGCTCCTGGCGCGCAAGAATTTCTGGGGCAAGGCGCTCGTGGACGGCATCGTTCATCTGCCGCTGGTGCTGCCGCCCGTCGTCACTGGTTATCTGCTGCTGATTTCGTTCGGCCGACGCGGACCGATCGGCTCGTTTCTGTATGAATATTTCGGCATCGTTTTTTCATTCCGCTGGACCGGCGCGGCTTTGGCCTGCGGCGTCATGGGCTTTCCGCTGATGGTGCGTGCGATGCGGCTGTCGATCGAAGCGATCGACCGCAAGCTTGAATCGGCGGCCTCGACACTTGGCGCCAACCCGTTCTGGACTTTCCTCACAGTGACATTGCCGCTGGCGTTGCCGGGCGTCATCGCCGGCATGGTGCTGTGCTTTGCCAAGGCACTCGGCGAATTTGGCGCCACCATCACCTTCGTGTCGAACATCCCCGGCGAAACGCAGACGATTTCCGCCGCGATCTATACCTATACCAATGTGCCGGGCGGTGATGCTGCGGCCGGACGCCTTGTGCTGATCGCCATCGTTCTGTCGCTCACTGCGCTCATCATCTCGGAATGGTTCGCGCGCCGCGCCGGCATGCGCTACCACGGAGACTGACAATGCTCCGTGTCGATGTCGAAAAGCGTCTTGGCGAGTTTACGCTGTCTGCCACATTCGAGGCCGAACGTGGCGTCACCGCCCTGTACGGCAATTCCGGCTCGGGCAAGACATCGCTGGTCAACATGATCGCCGGTCTTGTGACGCCGGATCTTGGCTATATCGTTGTCGATGGTGCGACGATGTTCGATTCGAAAATGCACGTGAATGTGCCGCCGCATAAACGCGGCATCGGATACGTCTTTCAGGAAGGCCGCCTGTTCCCGCACATGAATGTGCGCTCCAATCTCGATTATGGGCGCCGCATGTCCGGCAAGACTGCCGACGAAGCGGCCTTCAACCACGTGGTCGAATTGCTCGGCATCGGCCACTTGCTGAATCGCCGGCCTGGCGCGCTATCCGGCGGAGAGCGCCAACGCATCGCCATCGGCCGCGCATTGCTGATGCAACCGCGTCTGCTTCTGCTCGACGAGCCACTGGCGTCACTCGACGGCGCACGCAAGGCCGAGATTTTCCCCTATCTCGAACGCTTGCGCGACGAAGCCAGCATTCCAATGATCTATGTCAGCCATTCGGCTGCCGAGATTCGCCGGATCGCAACCACGGTCGTCCACCTGGACAACGGCAAGGTGGCTTCGGTCGGACCGGTCGAAACATTCACCGAAAAAGCGAGTGTCTTTGGATGAGTGCCGTCGCGCTTGCCGATGCCGAGCTGAGCCGCCTGATCTTCGAGGATTGCCCCTATGGCGATCTCACCACCACATCGATTGGCATCGCATCGCAGGCTGCGACGCTGACCTTTCGCGCACGCGACGACATGGTCGTCGCCGGCATCGAGGAAGCCGAGCGCATGTTCGCGCTTTGCGGTGCATCGGCAACCGCGAAAGTGCAATCCGGCGCAAAGGTCGAAGCTGGTACGCTGCTGCTCGCTGCGGAAGGAACGGCGGGCACCTTGCATTCCTGCTGGAAGGTCTCGCAGACCTTCACCGAAATCTGGTCCGGCATTGCCAATGCCGCGCGCAAGCTGGTCGACAACGCCGCGGCGATCGATCCCGCGGTGAAAGTCGCCTGCACGCGCAAGAATGTGCCCGGCACCAAGGCGATGGCGGTGAAAGCCATTCGCGCCGGCGGCGCAATCCCGCATCGCCTCGGCCTGTCGGAAACCATTCTTGTGTTTGCCGAACACCGGCTGTTCTTGAATGAAGACTGGATCGTCACCGCGCAACGTCTGCGCGATGAAACTCCGGAAAAGAAGCTGGTGATCGAGGTCGGCAATCTTGAAGAGGCGATGCAGGCCGCATCGGCCGGCTTCGATGTGATCCAGACCGAGCGCTTCACACCGGATATGATCGCCGATCTCGTCGCCAAGCTGGAGCGCTTCAGACCAAGACCGCTGATCGCGGCAGCCGCCGGCATCAACCCGGACAATGTCGCAAGCTACGTCAGGGCCGGCGCGGACATCATCGTCACGTCGTGGCCCTACACCGCGCACCCGTGCGATGTGAAGGTGGAATTCTCGCGCGCTTAAACACGGCCGCCGCAAATCCCGGAGCCAATATTTGCTGCCCTCTCCCCTTGAGGGAGAGGGCGACTCGGATGAATCGGCACAGTCAATTGGGTGAGGGGT
>JAEXXW010000171.1 GCA_023405565.1 Pseudomonadota bacterium | reverse complement strand
GGATGAGGATGCCCGCATACGGGTGATCGTTCTGCGCGCGATCGGCGAACATTTTTCGTCCGGCGGCTACATTCGCGGCTTTCTCGAAGCGTCGCCCGAACACGTCTCGAAGCTCGCCTGGAATATTGCGGCTCCCGCCCGCTGCACCAAGCCGGTCGTCGTCGCCAATCGCGGCTACACCTTTGGTGTCGGCTTCGAGATTTCGCTCGCCTGCGATTTCCGCATTGTCTCGGAGACCTGCCAATACGCGCTGCCGGAACAGAAACTCGGCCAAATCCCGGGCTCCGGCGGATCGGCGCGTCTGCAGAAGATCGTCGGCATCACGCGCACCAAGGACATCGTGATGCGGTCGCGGCGCATAGCGGGCCGTCAGGCCTATGACTGGGGCATCGCCACCGAATGCGTCGCCGATGCCGATCTGGAATCGGCAACCGACAAGCTGGTCGACGAGCTGCGCGCCTTCTCGCCGATTGCACAGCGCACCGCCAAGAAGCTGCTCAATGACACCGAGGATTCATCGCTCGCGATCGCGATCGAACTGGAAGGTCATTGCTACAGCCGGCTGCGTCAGTCCGACGATTTCCGCGAAGGCGTCGAAGCGTTTCACGCCAAGCGTGCGCCGCAATTCAAGGGAAGCTGAAGCATGACAGCCACCGAACCGCTCTGGAGAAATGCCTGGACCATCGAGGACCTGACCCGGCTGACAACCGGGACTTTGGTGGATCATCTCGGCATCCGCTTTGTTGAAATCGGCAAGGATCATTTGGTGGCTGAACTTCGCGTGACACCGGCCACCGCTCAGCGCATGGGCTTCCTGCATGGAGGCGCATCGCTCGCTTTGGCCGAGACGGTCGGCAGCCTCGCCAGTCAGATGGCTGTCGACCGCGATGCCTACATGGCGATGGGTCTCGACATCAGCGCCAATCATTGTCGTCCGGTGAATGCGGGCGAAGTGGTCCGGGCGATTGCAAGGCCCCTGCATCTCGGCCGTCAGATTCATGTCTGGGAGGTTCGGGTTGTCACGGGAGACGAGAAACTTGTCTGCATCGCGAGACTGACCACGGCCATCAAGCCGAAATCCGGAAGTCCGGGACTGAAAGCCGCGTAAGCCAACAAAAACCAAATCCAAAGAGAGAGGAACGACCCATGAAGAAAACCACAAAAGCCCTGGCATTCAATGCCTCGGTTCTGCTGAGCATCGTCGCCCTGAGCACGGCCGCAGCAGCGCAAACGCCCGTGAAGATCGGCGTCGTCACGCCATTGTCCGGCACCTATTCTCCGATCGGACAGCAGGTCCGGTGGGGCATCGAACTCGCCGCCAAGGAAATCAACGCCGCTGGTGGCATTGCCGGCCGGCCGGTCGAATTGTCGTTTGAAGACGAAGAGGCAAACCCTTCCGTTGCTGTTCAGAAAGCCGAGAAGCTGTTTCAGGTGGGCAAAGTCGACTTCCTGACCGGCACCGTGAATTCGGGCTCCACGCTTGCCGTGGCGCAAGTTGCCGAACGCAACGGAAAGCTGGCCGCAACGACCGTGTCGTTTGCCGATTCGATCACCGGCGACAAATGCTCGCCGAACATGTTCCGCGTGAACGCCCGTGCCGAGCAACAATCCGTTGCTCTTTCGGCATGGCTTGCAAAGCAGAAGCCGAAGGCGAAAGTGTTCTACCTTGGCCCCGACTATGAAATGGGCCGCTCCACGGTCGCGGCCTTCAAGAGCAGCGCCGAGAAGAATGGCGCGCAATCGCTTGGCGAAGTCTTCGCACCGCTGGATTCCAAGGATTACAGCCAATATTTCGGTCAGATCAGGGCCGCCCGGCCGGAAGTGATGTACACCTCGGTTGCCGGCAATGACACCGTGCGGCTGCTCACGCAATTGCAGGAATTCGGGCTGCGCGACAATATCCTCATCGTCGGCGCCTCCGGCACGCTCACCTCGCAGAATATCGGCGCCGTCGGCAGCGCCGCTGACGGATTTGCCACTGGCGTCGGCTATTCACCGCAAATCGATACGCCGGAAAACAAGAAATTCGTCGCCAGCTTCCGCGACGCCTACAAGAGCGATCCCGATCTCTACGGCACCGACAGCTACGGCCTGCTCTATGCTTACAAGGCCGCCGTCGAGAAAGCGGGCGCGACCGACACCGACAAGGTGCGCGAGGCGCTTCGCGGCCTGAGCTGGCAGACGCCGCAAGGCACCAAGACCATCCGCGCCGGCGATCACCAGGCGATGCAGACGATGTATGTCGTTCGCGTCAACAAGGGCAAATTCGACATTATCGATCAGGTGGAAGCCGAAAAGGCAATCGGCCCCGACGCCTGCACGCGCTTCTGATCGCTCACTGCCACTGCGCAATGGCGCGGTGGCAGCCCCTTTGTCATGCCCTATCGGAGGTGAGGCGATGGCCGCCCTCGACTATCTGCAATTCGTGCTCGCCCCGCAAATGGTGAATGGCCTGGCGCTCGGCGTCGCCGTGATCCTGGTGGCGCTGGGCCTCACCATCATTTTTGGCCTGCTCGATGTCATCAACATGAGCCACGGCGAATTCTATGCTGTCGGCGCCTACGTCGCGCTGGTGCTC
>JAEXXW010000624.1 GCA_023405565.1 Pseudomonadota bacterium | reverse complement strand
CGCCACCATCGCCGATTTCCTCTGGCGCATCACCGAGCCGGTCCTGCGGCCCATCCGCAACTTCATGCCCAATCTGGGCGGGATCGACATTTCGCCGGTGATCCTGATCCTGATCATCTTCTTCATTCAGAGCGTCATCACCCGCTACATCTATCCCAACGTGTTCTGACATGCGGATGGGCCACCGCCCTCGCATCTGACGCATGAACGCGACCGGCCATCGGCCCTGGACCATCACGTCTTCAGGGCTTGTCGTCACAATACGGTTGACGCCCAAGGGTGGGCGCGATGCGATCGACGGTATCGAGACGCTCAGCGATGGGCGCGTGGTATTGAAGATGCGCGTGCGCGCGGCGCCCACCGATGGCGAGGCCAATGCCGCGCTGATGTCTTTCCTGGCAAAGACGCTTGACGTCGCGCGCCGCACGATGACACTGGCGGCGGGGGAAACTGCGCGGATCAAGCGCATCGACATCGAGGGCGACGGTGCTGCGTTGGCGGCTCGTCTGGAACGGATTTTAACGGACGGACATGACCGCAAAAATCATTGATGGAAAGGCCATCGCGCAGGATCTGCGCAACAATATCGCCATCGCAGCGGCGCAGCTCGCCAAGGATCACGGCATCGTGCCGGGCCTTGCGGTGGTGCTGGTCGGCACCGACCCGGCGAGCGAAGTCTATGTCCGCTCGAAATCGAAAGCGGTGACCGATGCCGGCATGAAGTCGTTCGATCACAAGCTGCCAGCCGATACATCGCAGGACGATCTGCTGGCGCTGATCAAGCAACTCAACGAAGACAAGAGCGTGCACGGCATTCTCGTGCAATTGCCGTTGCCGCCGCAGATCGATTCAACGCTGGTGCTGAATTCGATCGATCCGAACAAGGACGTCGACGGCTTTCATCCGGTCAATGCCGGACGTCTTGCCACCGGCCAGCGCGCGCTCGTGCCGTGCACGCCGTTCGGCTGCGTGATCCTGGCGAAGAAGATGCATTCGTCGCTCTCAGGCCTGAATGCGGTGGTGATCGGCCGCTCCAACATCGTCGGCAAGCCGCTGGCGCAATTGCTGCTGGCGGAGAACTGCACCGTCACCGTCGCACATTCCAAGACCAGGGATCTGCCGGGCGTCTGTCGTGAGGCCGATCTCCTTTTCGCCGCTGTCGGCCGCCCGGAAATGGTCAAGGGCGGCTGGATCAAGCCGGGAGCGACGGTGATCGATGTCGGCATCAATCGCGTGCCGGGCGAAGCCGGCAAGACCAGGCTGGTCGGCGACGTGGATTACAAGGAGGCGCTGGCGGTTGCCGGCGCGGTCACGCCTGTTCCCGGCGGTGTCGGGCCGATGACCATCGCCTGCGTCATCCTGAACACGCTGCGGGCGGCCTGCGCATCGGCGGGCTTGCCAGAACCGAAGGTCTGATCGAACCTTTCCGGCCAGGCGGTGACTAATGCACCGTCTGGAAAGGGAAGATTGTGAGACACATTCTGCTTGCTGCGGTTCTGGGTCTTGTGTCGCATGCCGCGACGGTGCCGGCGCTCGCCCAAGAACCCACCCAAGAGCCCGCGCAACAGGCGTTCAGCGTCTACACATCGTTCGACGCGGACAAGACCTGCAAGCACAAGCCCGGCAAGGACGAGGAAGATTACGGCTCATGGGCCTGTCCCGGTCATGGCGGGCTGAACGTCTATCTCAGTGCCGGCGATCAGCGCATGCAGGTAAGCTTTGGCCGTACTGAACGCGCGGCTTCGCGCGAGAAAGCAGCATCGGAAACCTTCCCCGGCTTCAACAGCGTTTATCAGGGCAATGTCGAGTGGCGCATGGAAAAGCTGCCGGACGGCAAGACGCGTCCCTTCGCAACCATCCTGCGCTGGAACACGCGCACCGAAGCCGATGCGGAACGCGACGACGGCAAATCGACCGGCCGTACGCTGGTGGTGACGCGCCTCAATCCCGGCGGGGTGTGCCATGTCGGCTATGTCGATGCGCGCAAGCCCGGTGCGAATGAAGAGGCGCGCAAGCTCGCCGATGAGAAGGCGCGCAGCTTCAAATGCGGCAAGGATGATCCGAACAAGTGAGTGTTGAGTGTATGGGCTTTGCCCGTGCGCGTTGGGGGGTGTGATGATGGCTTGTCGGCTTCTGTGTGCAGCAGCAATCGCGGCTGGCATTTGCGTTGTTGACGCGCCAGCATTCGCGCAATCGATCGAATATGCTTATACGAAGATCGATCTCAAAGCCTGCAAACACACAGCCGGACGCGTCGCCGATGATTACGGATCGTGGCTGTGCAAGGGTCACGAGGGTATTCCGGTCTACATCACCGGCGGCGACCGGCGCGCCTTCGTCAGTTTCGGGCAGAGTGCGAAACGGCAGGTGGCGACACGTGAATCCTTGATGTCGTTCAATGCGCAGGGCGATGTCGTGGAGTGGCGGATCGAAACACTTGGCGCGAAGAAAAGGCCGTTTTCCGCGATCATGCGCTGGTCGACCGCTGTGCAGTCAGAAGAGCCGAATAGCGAAGGCAAACCTGTGCGGGGACAGGTGCTGGTGATCACGCGACTCGATCCCGGCGGCGTCTGCCACGTCGGTTATGTCGATGGCCGCGCCAATCCCGATGCGAATGAATTGGCGCGCAAGGTGGCCGATGAGAAGGCCCGCATATTCCGTTGCGGCATCGATACACCGGGCACATATGGAAAAACCGGACCCGGCTTTTCACACCGCCTCTTGATGCATTGACTTGCGACACATGTCGCCCGGATAGAGCGAAGCGGCATCCGGGACTGTTGGTCACATCGCGGCTCCCGCATTTCGTGGAGTTTATCATCGAGCGCGCCTTTGGCGCGGCCCGTTGGCTCCATGCGGGCTACGACTTCTGAGCAATCTATTCTACGACTGCCAGGCGAACGCGACCTTATCCAGCACCTTGGTGCCGAACCGCTCCGACGAGCGTGCCACGGCGCGGCCGCCGAGCGCGCGATAGAATTCCACTGCGGGTTCGTTGTCAGAGAGTGCCCAGATCACGAGGCTCTTCAGCCCGCTCTGCGCGAGATCGCGGCGTGCAGCTGTGAACAGGCGGCGGCCGAAGCCAAGGCCTTGAAACTCCGGCTTCAGATAAAGCTCGTAGATCTCGCCCTCGTAATAGAGGCTGCGCGCGCGATTGCGCCCGTAATTCGCGTATCCGGCGATCGTATCGCCGAACTGCATCAGCGCGATGCGGCTGCCCTTGCGAATCGCCGAGTGCCACCATTCCGGGCCTCGGCGGCTAATCAGCTTCTCGAGTTCAGTGCCGGGAATGATTCCCTGATAGGCGGTGCGCCATGCTTCGTCATGGGCCTGCGCGACATCGTCCGCGTCAGACTGCTTTGCACGTCGAATCTCGATAAGAACGGTACTCATGCCAGCATATGAGCAAGCGGCGACTCGCCCTTCAAGCCCTGTG
>JAEXXW010000621.1 GCA_023405565.1 Pseudomonadota bacterium | reverse complement strand
CGCAGTGCTGACATTGACCTCTGGTGGTGGCCGCGCCATCGCCCTGACGGGATTTGTGATCGGACCGTTCCGCAATGCGCTGCAGCCGGGTGAGATCGTGCAGGCGGTTCGCATTCCCAAAGTCTCGTCCGATGCACGCTGGGGCTATTACAAGGCGTGCCGCAAGCCGGGTGAATTCGCTCACGCGATGGCGGCGGTGCTGATCGATCCGGCGCGCAATGTTCGCAGGGCGGTGGTCGGCGCCGTTGGCGGCGCGCCTGTCGTTCTCGACGGAGCCAATCTTTCGTCTGAGGTCGCCGAGGCTGCTTTGATGCAGAGCGGTCTCGATGAGATCGGCCGTGGTATGCAAGTGGCAGCTCTGCGGCGTGCGATGGAGCGTGCGGCATGACCGTCAGTCTGAAGGTCAACGATATGGCGGTGAACGCCGAAGTCGCGCCACGGACTCACCTTGCCGATTTCCTGCGCGAAGACCTTTTGCTCACCGGGACGCATATCGGTTGCGAGCATGGCGTCTGTGGAGCATGTACAGTGCTGCTCGACGGCGAGCCGGTGCGGTCCTGCATTACTTTCGCCGCGACATGCGGCGGGCGCGACGTCAAAAGCATCGAGGGGCTCGAGCACGATCCGGTCATGGTGGCATTGCGCGCCGCTTTCACCGCCGAACACGCCCTGCAATGTGGATATTGCACGCCCGGCATGCTGGTGACCGCACGCGATATCGTTCTGCGTCTGCCCGAAGCCGACGAGGACCGTATTCGTCTCGAGCTGGCCGGCAATCTCTGCCGTTGTACCGGCTATAACGGCATCGTCCGCGCTATTCGCCATGTGCTCGACAATCGTCCCGAGGTCACGCCTCTGGCCTGTCCCGACGTGAAAAGAGGGGCGTTCCAGAAATTCGCGCTCGATGCGAGGCAGCCGGGTGAAACTGTGGCGGTTTCGGCAAAATCCACCGATGAGGGGCTGCACGAAGAACTGAACATCGCCCTGCCGGCCGTTCAGGTGTGGGAGGCGTTGCGCGATCCGGCGCTGATCGCAAGCTGTCTGCCGGGCGCGACCATTCTCTCGCGCGAGGGAGACAGGATTCGTGGTGAGATGGTGGCTGCTCTTGGTCCGATCCAGGCCAAGTTCGCGGGCGAGGCGACACTGGCCTATGACGATGCAGCACGAACCGGTCGGGTTGCCGGTTCGGGTCGCGACAATGCCAGTGGCACGCGCTTGCAGGCGGAGGCGGCTTTCAGCCTCAGGGAGAAAGCGCCCGACGCCAGCACGATCGTGATCGACGTCACCTATGCGCTGAAAGGTCCGCTCGCGCAATTCAGCCGCGGTCCGATCGTCCGCGTCTTTGCGGCTGAACTCGCGGCGATGGTGGCGCGGAATCTTGAAGCGCGCTTGCGCGGCGAGGAGGCGCCGGCGGCAGGAGCGACGATGAAGGCCGGTGGCCTCGTCACACGTGTTGCTTGGCGTTGGTTGCGCGACCTGTTATCCCGTCTTCATGTCCGATAGACAGGCACCGCCACCCACAGCATTCGATCTCGCAAGTCGTCCGGGCTTTCTGATCCGCAGGCTGCATCAGATCCATACGGCTTTGTTCATGGAGGAATGCGCGGCATTCAATGTCACGCCGGTTCAGTACAGTATGATAACGGCGATTGCCGAACAGCCGGGCCTGGAGCAGGCGCGTCTCGCGCAGGAAGTGGGCGTCGATCGCGCGACACTGGCGAATGTCGTCGCACGGCTCGAAGCGCGCGGCTTGTTACGGCGCACGACGACCAAGGTGGACCGGCGTTTGAAGCGTGTTGTTCTCACTGCAAAAGGTAAACGTCTGCTAGACCAAATGAGGCAGGCCGCCCAGCGCGCACATGCGAGAACCGTCGATGTCTTGTCGCCGGAAGAACGTGCGGTTTTCTTGCATGCTTTGGCGCGATTGGTTGACGCTGGTAACGATTTCGGCCGCGCGCCCTTGCGTCTGGCCTGAACGGGCATCGTCACGGGCGACCTGCCAAGCTTCCTTGCAAGCGTCCTTGCCACTGAAATCTGCACACTTTGCCGACAATTGCCCAGTCTGCAGTCAGATCGTGCTATGCCGACGAAAGACGTTAGCATACTGACGAATTAAAACCCTTATAAAACCGGCCCTGTCTGGGGCCATGACTGGCATGGGAGTTGCAAACCTCCAGGCCCATGGAATTGCACTGCACCACGTCACAGACCGATGTTGCTCCGACAGCAAAACGATCACGGTTCATCGCGATCGGGGTGAAACGATGAGCCTCGATGGGACCGTTGCGATTGTGACGGGCGGAGCCATGGGTATTGGCTTTGCCGTCGCCGAGGAGCTCGCAGCGCGGGGCGCGGCCGTGGTGATTGCCGATCAGAGCAACGCCGAAGCCAGCGCTCTGAAGCTCGTTGACAAGGGCTATCGCGCCATCGGCGTGAAGACCGACGTGACGTCGCAAGGCGATGTCGACGCCATGGCCGCGCGGGCACTCAAGGACTTTGGCCGTATCGATGTTCTCGTCAACAACGCCGGCATCTATTCGACATTGCAGCCAAAGCCATTCGAGCAGATCGACATCGCCGAATTCCGCCGCATCATGGATGTGAACGTGATGGGTGTGTTTCTGTGCTGCAAGGCCGTGGTCCCTGCTTTCGAGCAGCAGAAATCAGGCCGTATCATCAACATTTCGTCCGGCGTCGCCTTCAAGGGCAATCCGTTGATGGCACATTATGTTGCCAGCAAGGGCGCTGTTGTTTCGCTGACGCGGGCGCTTGCGACCGAACTCGGGCCGCGCGGCATTCTCGTCAACAGCGTCGCGCCGGGTTTCACATTGAGTGATGGTGTTGAGCTGAATCCGGCCCTCGTCGCAGGCGTGAAAGAGCCGTCGCTTCGCAATCGCGTGCTGGGCCGCTCCATGATGCCCGCTGATCTCGTGGGAGCCGTTGCATTCTTTGCCAGTCCAGACGCCGCTTTCATCACCGGCCAGACACTGGTGGTGGATGGTGGTGCTTATTTCCACTGAAAGCCGGAGGTGCCGATGCCGATCACCATTCCTGTTATCGATCTCGAGCCCGCCCTCAAGGGATCCGCCGCCGACAAGCGCGCGGTCGCGGCGCAAATCGACAAGACCTGCACCGAGATCGGGTTCTTCACCATCAAGGGGCACGGCATCCCGCTGTCGCTGATCAACGACCTTCGCGACAAGGCGAACGCATTCTTCGCTCTGCCGCTCGGCGAAAAACTGAAAGCCGCGCATCCCGATGGCAAGACGCCGCGCGGCTATCGCGCACTCGGGATCGAGGCGCTGTCGGCTGGCAATGCCATTGAGACCCCCGCCGACCTGAAAGAATATTATCATCTTGGCCGCGAGCATTGGCCGGACGAACCCTATTATACGCAAGGTGAGGGGCCGCGTTATTTCATTCCCAATCTTTGGCCTGATCATCCGGCCGGCTTCGGGGAGGCTGCCGAGAAATATTATCTCGGACTGGAGAAGCTGTCCGAACAGATGATGGAGCTGACCGCTCTCGCGTTGGGGCTGCCTGAACAATTCTTCCAGGACAAGATCGACAAGCACATCACCGCGATCCGGCTCAATTACTATCCCGAGCAGACGACCGCGCCCAAGCCCGGCCAGCTCCGGGCCGGCGACCACACCGATTATGGCCTCCTCACCATTCTCAACGGCGAGAACGTGCCGGGCGGTCTTCAGGTGCAAACCCGCGCCGGCGAATGGATCGATGTCGAGACCGATCAGGACACCTTCGTCGTCAATATTGGCGATCTGCTGATGCGCTGGACCAATGACCGGTGGGTGTCGAATGTTCATCGCGTCATCAATCCGCCGGACAGCGTTGCGGCGCGCAGCAAGCGCCTGTCGATCGCCTTCTTCCACCACCCAAATTACGACGCGTTGATCGAATGCATCGCGCCGTCGGGAAAGGCGAAATATCCGCCGGTCTATTCCGGTGAATATCGCGACCTGAAGTACCAGCAGACCCGCCTGAAATCAGCCTGATACAGCCACAGGAGTTATTGATGAAGACGATAAGGTTATTGGCGACAGCGCTCGCAGCGGCATTGGTCGCAACAGGCGCGCAAGCGCAGGAAACGATCAAGATCGGTATGACGCAGCCGCTCACGGGACCGGTCGCGGCGTCTGGAAACTTTGTCGCGAATGGCGCCAAGATCGCGGTCGATGTCATCAACGCGAAGGGCGGTGTTCTCGGCAAGAAGCTCGAGTTGATCCTTGAGGACAACAAGTCGAATCCGAAGGAGGCCGTCGCCGCGGTCGAGAAGCTGATCCTGCGCGACAAGGTCCCCTTGCTGATCGGCGCCTGGAGCTCGACCTACACGCTGGCGATCATGCCGAAGCTGATCGAATACAAAGTGCCGTTGATCGTCGAGACCTCGTCATCGGGCAAGATCACGACATCCGGCAATCCGTGGGTGTTCCGCATCAGCCCGACATCGGAGATGGAAGCTAAGGCGTTCCTGTCTAAGCTCGACAGCTTTAAGCCGGCCATCAAGAAGATCGACTTCCTGTCGGTGAACAATGACTGGGGTCGTGGATCGGCAGACGAGTTTTCCAAGGCCCTGAAGGCCAAGGGCATTGAAGTCGGTTCGGTGCAGTTCATGACGCCGGACGCGACCGACCTGTCGGCGCAGCTCACCGCCATCAAGCAATCGGGCGGCGATACATTGTTCGTGACGACCGGTGTCGAACAGATGACGCTGGCGCTGAAGCAGGCTCACGAATTGAAGCTGCCCCAGCGCATCATCACGACCGGCGGTTCGTTTCCGGATCAGTTGATCCATCACCCCGGCCCGAAGGAGATGGAGAGCTATCACCTGCTGTTCTTCTCTCCCTGGTACCCGGACAAGGCGAAGTACCCGGATATCGCCAAGGTCTATGTCGACGAATGGAACAAGCGCAAGCTCGACTTCCCGGGGCTGACCGAAGGCTTCCGCGGCTATGACGCGGTGCTCACGGCGGTCGAAGCGATCAAGCTTGCTGGCAAGGCAGAGCCGGAAGCACTTCGCGACGCGCTGTGGAAGACCAAGCTTCCGGCGGTGAATGGCGACATCGCGTTCATCAAGGAAGGTCCGGCCGGGCAGGAAAGCGGCCAGAACGAGCCCAACATCTATGTTGTCCTGCTGAATCAGGGCAAGGTGACGATGCCGCTGCCGTGATCTGCTGATCACATCATCATGGTCCGGTCCGGCTCACATGCGCCGGACCGGCACTCATCAATACACAGACGTCCGGGACGGGAAGTGTGGACCAGTTTCTCCAGCATGTCGTGAATGGCGTGATGCTTGGCAGCACCTACGCGCTGCTTGGCATCGGTCTGACGCTGATCTTCGGCATCATGCGGATCGTCAACTTCACGCATGGCGAATTTTACGCGCTCGGCGCGTATATGGCCTACATGTTCGTGACGTTGCTCGGCGTCAATTTCTTTTTGGCCATTGTGCTGGCGACAGTAATCGGCATTGCCTTCGGCGCGATCATGGAATTCGTCATCCTGCGCCGTCTGAAGACCACGGACATCGACTCCGTCATGATCGTGATGATCGGCCTGTGGATCGCGATGCAGAATACCGAGCAGCTGATCTGGGGCGGTGTCGCAAAGCTGATCCCGTCGCCGTTTTCGCAGCAGCCTCTGGTGTTCGGCCCTGTGTCGGTGTCACCGTTGAAGATTTTTGTTCTGGCCACGGCAGTCATTCTTCTGATCGCATTCCATTTCCTCATCAATCACACGCGCCTTGGCCTCGCCATGCGCTCGACATTCCAGGATCGGGATGTGGCGGCGCTCATGGGTGTCAATGTCGGCGCGATCTATACGGCGACATTCGCGCTAGGCTCCGGGCTCGCTGCGGTCGCTGGTGCCCTGCTGGGCCCGGTCTTTCTGGTCAATCCGACAATGGGAGACTTGGCGAGCCTGAAAGCCTTTGCGATCGTCATTCTTGGCGGCCTTGGCAGTACGGTTGGCGCCACCATTGGCGGATTTGCGATCGCGCTGGTTGAGGAATTCGGTGCCGGCTATATCTCGGCCGATTATCGCGATGCCTTCAGCTTTCTTGTCATCGTTGCGGTGCTGGTCCTGCGACCGCAGGGGCTGTTCACGATGAAGGAGCGGGTCGGATGATGCAGCGCATCTTCGGTCTTCTCGTCCTTCTCGGCTTTGTGACGCTGCCGTTCTGGATGAACGACCCCTACATTCTGGGCTTGCTGATCCTCACCGGCATTTTCATCATCGCCGCCATCAGTCTCAATCTGTTGCTCGGCTATACCGGGCAGCTCAGCCTTGGTCATGTCGCGTTCTTTGGCATCGGCGCCTATACCAGCGCCTTGCTGTCCCGCGGCTTCGATGTCGATCTCGGCTTTGGCCTGGTGCTCGATGTTTCGGCAAAGCCGGTGTGGCTGTCCTTTCTCGCCGGCATCCTGATGGCTGCGCTGTTCGGCTGGGTCGTCGGACGCCTCGCATTCCGCGTCCGCGGCGCCTATTTCGTCATTCTCACGGTCAGCTTTGCGCAGGTGATGCGGCTGATCGCGCTGAACTGGGTCGATCTGACCGAAGGCCCGATGGCGATCAACAACATCCCGTCATTCACCTTGTGGCTGCCGGGGCTGGGTGTAACGACGCTGACCACCAAGGCCCAGAATTACTGGCTGATCCTGGCGGTCGCGGTGATTTCGTTTGTGCTTGTCGCGCATATCGTCCATTCGCGGGTCGGGCGTGCGCTGATTGCGTTGCGGGAGAATGAGGGCCTTGCGCGCTCGGTCGGCATTCCGGTGACGCATTATCTCGTGCTCTCCACCATTGTCGCGGCCGCAATCGCGGGCGCATCCGGCGGTCTCTATACGCACTATGTCCGCATCGTCGATCCGGACGTCTTCATGTTCATCTATACCGTCACCATGATCATCATGGTGGTGACAGGCGGCAAGGGCACGCTCTCCGGTCCGATCATCGGCGGTTTGATCTTCGGACTGATGCCCGAAGTGCTGCGCGACTATGCGCGGCCCGAGGTGCAGTGGATCATCTATGGCATTGCCATCGTGCTGATCATCTTCTTTCTGCCCAACGGCATTGTTCCGGCGCTCGGCAGGATCTGGCAGCGTGTGTCTGCCTGGGGCTCCCGCTTCGTTCCCGAACGCCTGCGGCCAAAGCTGTCATGACAGTAGTCCAAGACATGACGTTGGATCGTGCCATTACGCCCGCAGCGCAGATACAGCAATCGCTCGAGATCAGGGATCTCGCCGTGCATATCGGCGGCCTTGTCATTCTTGAGCGCATGAACCTGTCCGTGCCGAAAGGCAAGATCGTCAGCCTGATCGGACCGAATGGTGCCGGCAAGACGACGGCCTTCAACATCATCACCGGCTATATGAAGCCGACCGCCGGTGCGGTGTTCTTCGAGGGGCAGAATCTCATCGATAAGACGCCGGACGAGGTAGCCGCGCTGGGTCTTGTGCGCACATTCCAGCGTACCAGCATCTTCGCCGGCTGCACGGTGGCTGAAAACATCCTGACGGCCATGCATCTGCGCGGCAATGCCGGTTTGTGGGGCGCGATCTTCCGTCTGCCGTCGGTGTCGCGCGAGGAAGCGCGTCTGCAGGCCGAGGTCGAAGACATTCTCAGCTTTGTCGGTCTGCAGGACAGGGCGAAGGAAGCTGCGGGCAGTCTGGCCTATGGCGAGCAGCGGCTTCTCGGCCTCGCGATCGCGCTGGCTGCACGTCCGAAGCTGTTGCTGCTGGATGAGCCGGCGGCCGGTCTCAATCCGTCGGAAACAGAACGCTTCAAGGATCTCGTGCGGCGCATCTGCGACGATGGCGTGACCGTGCTGCTGGTTGAGCACGATATGCATATGGTGATGAGCATTTCCGATACGGTCTTCGTTCTGAATCAGGGCCGTATCATCGCTTCGGGCACACCGGCCATGGTTCAGAACGACCCTGATGTCATCAAGGCCTATCTCGGAACGGGATTGAAGAAGCGTGCTAAAACTTGAGGGGATCACCGTTCGTTATGGAGCCGTGACGGCGCTGCGCGATGTCTCGCTCGCGGTCGATGAGGGCGAGCTCGTCACCCTCATCGGTGCAAATGGTGCAGGCAAGACCACAACGCTGAAAGCGATCAGTGGCATGTTGCCGCTGGCCGGCGGCACCATCACCTTTGCTGGCCGCAAAATCAGCGGTGCTCCGCCGCGACAGATACTGGCTCTTGGGATCGCGCATTGTCCGGAAGGGCGGCGGGTGTTTCCGCAT
>JAEXXW010000616.1 GCA_023405565.1 Pseudomonadota bacterium | reverse complement strand
ACGAAATCCGTACCGGCTGAGACGCCGCTGTCACGCGCGATGTCCAAGGATCTGTCGAGCCGCGGTTTCAAATTCGTAGGCCCGACGATCATCTACGCCTTCATGCAGGCGGTCGGGATGGTCAACGATCATCTGGTGACGTGTTATCGGCATGGCGAGTTGGCCGGCGGTTTGGCCCATCGGCGGCACGTCAAACGGTAAGGCCACTACAAACCGCAACAACGGATTTCCAATCCCTCTTCGCCAGGGCGTGGCAGAAATCCAGATGAAGCCTCCTTTTTGGCGATCAACGATCGCTAAGCTGTCGAGGCAAACAACAACTCATGCGCGAAATTTTTCTTGCCTAATTTCCAAGACGTGGGATGCTCGATTGCTACCATAAGTAGCGCCCGATGCCGGCGGCTTTCCGGCCATCCAGGGGGCTTCCATGTTATTCCAGCCAAGACTGAAATTGTTGCTCGGGAAAGGCGGGAAATACACACTTATTGTGCATACCACCGTTCCTGACGGCTGCTATTTCGCAGGTCCTATAAATCCGGGACTACCCGGAGGAGTTGTGGGAATTCCGGAAGTGACTTACTTCACAGCGGCAATCCAAAAACACAGCGGCATCTGTACAACCGCATTGAAGGACGTCGTGCACATCGTAGAGGATTTCGAGCTTCCCGACGGGAAAATGGGAGTTTCCGTCGCAACAACATTCAATGGATTGGTGGTTGGAACGGGATATGTCAGCAAAGCCATTTTCGAAATGGTGGCGTTGAGCTCTGACCCAGCTAACAAGCCTTTACCCGGTGTTCTGCTCGGGGATGAAGTTTATGCGACCGTCATCGGCGGAATTATCGGCAACTACAGGTTTATCGTTACCGCATCAGCGATGGTCGGAACGCCGGGTTATACTGCGACTTTATCGAAGGCTGAGCCGCAGGGAATAAACCCGTCAATCCTCATCATGGACATGCACCTTCAACCGCCGACACAACCCGTGATCCAAATTCCGTCAAAGGTCACGGCTTTCTATCATGAGGACGATTACACGGGCGATTACACAGACGTTATGGTTCGGTTGAACACGCAACATGTAACCGTACCTATCATTATGATTTACGGCTTCGGGGAAGCGAAGGTCGCAGCTCCCATTTATAAAGAGCTGTTTCGCTAAGCTTTCAGCGCTCGCTCGCAAAGTGGATTCGGATAGGCCGCTTGGTTTTCCTCGACCAAGCGGCCCTTTTCTTTATCCACTGCTATCCGGAACATGTTGCCAAGCGTAGCGTATAATGGGGCGCGCATCTGCGACTCGTGCATCGCATTGTCGGTTGAGCTACGTTTCGTCCTGCAATCCCGACTCACCCGTTTCGATCTATAGACACCAGATGAATTTTTTTTTCGGACTGCATGATCAACGCTCATCTCCTGACGGGGCGCGAGGAATTCGCGATGTCAGAGTGGAAAGTTTGAGCATGTTGAGCGCTTCTGCACACCGCTCAGACACGCATTCCTTTTTCCCGCCCCCCGCAGCCGAAATCCGATATTTCCGACTTCGGCTGCGGGGGGAAGGGAGCGGAAAGCGCGGAGACCGATGACAAAATCCGCAAGCAAGAAAACTCACCCCACAGTGGGCGGCAAAAAAGCAACCCGCGCGTGGCAGCGCATGCTGTCCGGGCGCAGGCTCGATCTGCTCGACCCATCGCCGCTTGATGTCGAGATCGAGGACATTGCGCATGGCCTTGCGCGGGTGCCGCGCTGGAACGGCCAGACCATCGGCGCACATATCTTCTCGGTGGCACAGCATACCTTGCTGGTCGATACCCTCGCGCGCCAGCAGGGGCCGATCGACGACAGGCTGCGGCTGGCGATCATGCTGCACGACGCGCCGGAATATGTGGTCGGCGACATGATCACGCCGTTCAAGGCGGTGATCGGCGATTCCTACAAGGCGGTGGAACTGCGCCTCCTTTCGGCGATCCATGTCCGGTTCGGGCTGCCGCCCAAATTGCCGGCCGCGCAGGAGAAACTGATCAAGCAGGCCGACCGGGCCGCGGCCTATCTCGAAGCCACCCGCCTCGCCGGGTTCAGCGAGGCGGAAGCGAAGCGCTTTTTCGGCAACCCGCCCAAACTCTCGGCGGCGCTGGAGCGCGATTACCTCACGCCCTGGCCGGCCGAGACCGCGGAAACGCGATTTCTGGAGCGGTTTACAAAGCTGTGCGGCTGACACTTTTCCGTCCGAAGCCGCGTGCTAAAATAAGAGAGATACAAGAATCGAAATCCAGCAATCGTCATGCGCGGATTATTGATCCGCGCGTCCATCAGACCAAGCCGATGGATGGCCGGATCCGCGCAGGACGCTTGCGCCCGGCCATGACGGAGAAGAGACAATGATCCACGTCTGCTCCCTCGCCCGCCTCCACACGACAGTCGCAGAAACCGGTGCCAAACACGTCGTCACATTGATGAAGGACGTCGCCATGGTGCGGCGGCCGGATTCGATCGTCGAAGCCAACCATCTGCTGCTCGACATGGACGACATCACTGCCATCATGGACGGCTATGTGCCGCCCAGCGAAGCGCATGTCGAAAAGTTGATCCAGTTCGTCACCGCATGGGACCGCACGACGCCGATCGTGGTGCATTGCTATGCCGGTATCAGCCGCTCGACGGCGGGTGCCTTCATCACCGCCTGCGCGCTCAATCCGAAACGGGACGAACTCTCGATCGCGCGCACCATCCGCTCATTCTCGCCGACCGCGCAGCCCAACAGCCGGCTGGTGTCGCTGGCCGACGATATCCTCGACCGCAAAGGCCGCATGGTGAACGCGATCCGCGCCATCGGACCGGGCCTCGCATCCTATGAAGGTCATCCCTTCCATCTCGATCTTGAGTGATCGATGGGCCCTGGTCTCACGCCCATCGAGATCGGATTGACGACGGCGATTGTCGCCGTCACCGACGAAGAACCGCAGGTTCTCGTCGCTGGTGAAAGCGGCGAGACGGACATGCCGTCCGGCCTGCCATCCGGCCCGTTCGATCCGCTCTCGCATCGTACGTTCGAGATCGGCTTGCGCGCATGGGTGGCGGCGCAGACTGCGCTCGAGATCGGCTATGTCGAACAGCTCTATACGTTCGGCGATCGCGGACGTCATGCGCGTGTGGGCGATACCGATCCGCATGTCGTGTCGGTCGGCTACCTCGCATTGACGCGGGTGCCGGAGAATGTCTCGGGCCTTAAAGCGGCGGGCGCAAGCTTCCGGCCCTGGTATCATTTCTTTCCGTGGGAGGACTGGCGCGAGGGGCGTCCCGCCATCATCGACGACGCGATCCTGCCTCCCCTCACGACATGGGCGCGGGGCGGGGCCGGACGCAGCGAGCGGCTGCGGCTCTGCTTCGGTGTGGGCAATGCGGCTTCAGGCAAACAAAAGAACTGGGACGAAGAAAAGGTGCTGGAGCGTTACGAACTGCTCTACGAGGCCGGGCTGATCGAGGAAGCGCGGCGCGACGGCCGCGTCGATGCCGTGCCCGTGCATTTTGGCGAATCCATGCGCCTCGATCACCGCCGCATTCTCGCCACAGCAATTGCGCGGCTGCGCGGCAAGCTGAAATATCGCCCTCTCGTCTTTGAACTGATGCCGGCCGAATTCACACTAACCGAATTGCAGCACACCGTGGAGGCCATTTCAGGACGGCATTTGCACAAGCAGAATTTCCGCAGGCTGGTGGAAGGCACCGAGCTTGTGGAGCCGACCGGCGAGATGTCCACCGCCACCGGTGGGCGCCCCGCAGCGCTGTTCCGCTTCCGGCGGGAGGTGATGCAGGAACGTCATGCGCCGGGCTTGCGGCTGGGCGTGCGGCGGTAGCTTTTGGTCATGCGCGGGCTTGCCCCGCGCATCCATCAAACGAAACGATGGATGGCCGGGTCAAGCCCGGCC
>JAEXXW010000592.1 GCA_023405565.1 Pseudomonadota bacterium | reverse complement strand
TCTGCAACATGCCGACGGCTTCGGTCTGCGGATGGTTCAGCACCTCATCGAGCGATTGCAGCGGCGCACACGGCACCGAAACGGCGGCCAGCGCATCGATCCAGTGCTGACGCGGCTGCATCCTGATGACTTCGGCGACCAGCGCATTGACACGCTCGCGGTTGCGCACACGATTGGAGTTGGTGTTCATCTCCGGGTCTTCCGCCCATTCAGGATGGCCGACCGTCGCCGCAAAGCGCCGGAACAGATTGTCGTTCGCCGCCGCAATCACCACCCAGCCGTCGCTGGCTTCATAAGCCTTGTACGGCGCCATGCCGCCATTCTCGGTGCCGGTGCGGCGCGGCACGCGGCCCGATGCGAGATAGGCCGCGCTATGCATGCACATCCATGACAACGCAGTTTCAAACAGCGAGGTATTCACCTCACAGCCCTCGCCGGTCTCGTTGCGGCGAAGCAACGCGGTGACGATCCCAATCACCGCCCACATGCCCGAGCCCTGATCGATGATCGAAGGGCCTGTGCGCACCGGTTCCGCGCCTTCATGGCCGGTGACGCTCATCAAACCGCCGAAAGCCTGCAGCAACGGATCGTAACCCGGCGTACTCTTCATCGGCCCCTCGGCACCGAAGGCCGTCAGATTGCAATAAACCAGCGACGGCTTCTCCTTGCGCAGCGATGCCGCATCGAGGCCGTAACGCTCGACGAGGCCCGGCCGCATGTTCTGCACCACCACATCGGCTTTCTCGACGATATAGCGCCGCAGCGTCTCGCGCTGTGCATCGTCCTTCAGATCGGCCGCGACCGAGCGCTTGTTGCGGTTGATCGCCTGGAACATACCGGCCGCACCGTGCAGGAACGGCGGCCCCCAGTTGCGGGCATCGTCGCCGCCTTCAGGGTTCTCGATCTTGACCACCGTCGCGCCGAGTTCGGCGAGGATCAGCCCGGCAATCGGCGCCGCGACGCTGTGGCCCATTTCGACAACGACGAGATTTTCCAGCGGCAGTTTCATTGTCCTGTCCCGGTCTTGCCGGGACGTAACGGCCGGATGATTGCCCTGTCAACGAAGCGTTTGATGGGCCAACATCGGTTAGAGCGGCGGATTGAGCCGCACGATCGCAAGGTTCAACACACTCGCGAAGCTGACCCAGGCGAGATAGGGTACAAGCAGAAACGCTGCGCGGCGGGAAAACGCCCACAGAAAGACGATCAGGACTGCGATCGAGAGCCACAGAACGGCGATCTCCACCAATGCCCAAGTGGGCCGCTGCAGGTGGAAGAACAGCAGGCTCCAGCCGACATTCAAAATACCATTGACGACGAACAGACCAACAAGAATGAGACGTTCCTTGCTGCTGCGGGCATCACACCAGGCGAGCGCAGCGGACGCGGCGATTAATGCGTAGAGCGTCGTCCATACCGGACCGAACACGCTGTCCGCTGGCTGCCAGGTGGGCTTGTTCAGAGCACGAAACCACGGACCGATATCGGTCAGGGCGCCGCCTATCGCGGCCACAAGGAACGCGCCAGCCAGCGCGACCAGCAACGGAATCAACAGGCGGCGGCTGAGCATCAACGCTCCATCATTTCGTGCCGTACATCCGGTCGCCGACGTCGCCGACGCCGGGAACGATATAGCCGGACGCATCGAGTTCCTCGTCGATCGCTGCGGTCCAGATATGCACGTCGGGATGATGGCCCTGCACCTTGTCGATGCCTCGCGGCGTTGCGAGAAGGCAGACGATGCGCAACGACTTCGCACCCGCCTCTTTCAGCCGGTCGAGCGCGGCCACCGCAGAATTGCCGGTCGCCAGCATCGGATGCAGCACCAGCACAAGGCGATCCGCAATATCGTCCGGCGCCTTGAAGAAATATTCGACAGCCACGAGTGTGCGCGGATCGCGATAAAGGCCGATATGCGCGACACGCGCCGACGGCAACAGCTCGAGCATGCCCTCGAGGAAGCCCATGCCGGCCCGCACGATCGGCGCCAGCACCAGTTTCTTGCCGGACAGCATTGGCGATTGCATGGTCGCAAACGGCGTTTCGACCTCGGTCATTTCCAGCGGCAGATCGCGCGTCACTTCGTAGCAAAGCAGCGTGCCGATTTCGCTGAACAATTCGCGGAAGCCCTTGGTCGAGCGGTTCTTGTCGCGCAGCAATGTCAGCTTGTGCTGCACCAGAGGGTGATCGACGATCGTAACGCCGCGCATGGCAATCCTCGAAATGGATGATGCTCAAACAATGATTATCAGAAGACCGTGCCGTCGCTGATCACATGAATCGGCGGTGGCCCGCCCGGCCGTTTCTCGTTGGCCAGCCGCCGGCCAGCTGCCCATGTGCCGCCTTCCAGCGCGGCGCCGAGCGGGAACCGCGCGGCATCGAGACGAAGCTTGTCGCGCACCAGCAGCGCAATCTTGTCGAGCAACGCGACCGTTAGCGCGCGCCATTCGACAACGAGTTCGGAGCCCGGCTCATGCCCCTGCCTTGCGGCGGCAGGATCTCGCATCGCGATCACGCCGGCATCGACGAACAAACCGCCGTTGCGATATTCGGCAAGGCCGGTCAGCCCGTCGAGATCGGTCACTTTCACACCGGCATCCTGCAACGGCTCGACCAGCGAATAGGTCAGCCACTGCGACAGTTTGTGGAACGGGATCAGGCCGTTGCTTTCGTCGTCGCGCTTGATGATCGGATGCCGCCAGGTATCACCGAGCGACACGCCGTCAAGCGAAATCCGCCCCGGCCAGATCGGGCCGAGATGATGCAGTACGCTACGCAGGATTTCTGGTGCCGGCAATTCGCCGCCCGCCGCCAACGCAGCAAGATGGTCAAACAGACCACCTGGCCGCGCATGATCCTTCATCGCAAAGACCGACGGATTGTCGAGCGCGGCTTTCCCGAGCCGTGCGATCAGCGCTGCACGTCCATCGAGTCCCGTCAGCGGATTGACCTCGCTGACCTGAAAGCCTTTCGCGAGATCATCAGCGGTGAATGCCGCAAGGCGCTTTGCGTCCGCACGCAGTGGCTCGTTCGCATCGTCCGAAAAGGCGCCAGCCTCGAACATGCGCAGGCTCGCCAGCGCAAGCCCTTCGGAACGGCCGATCTGAAGCCCCGTCGCGCCATCGCGATAGCGCCAGTCGGGTCCGGCACCAGCGTCGAGCAGCACCGAGACAATGGCGAGATCGAAGGCTGCACGCGCACGCGCTGCCTTGCCAGCCCATGTCGTGTTGCTGTCGATCGGCGCCCAAAGGTCGTTGCCGGCCAGTTTGAAATGCCGCCAGCGCGCATGCAGCGGCACCTGCAGTGTCGGGTAGTTCTCTGCGATCACCCTGGCGACGAACGCGGCCGTCGCATCGAGGCGATCGAGATGCAGCGTGAAATGCGAGAGCTTGTCTCGCTCGGCAGCTGCCAGCATTTCAGTGCTGCGTTCGCGCACCGCTTTCGCGGACAACAATGAGTCAACGGCGGGTGTCACTTCATCTCTCCCCGCTCGTCCCCGCGAAGGCGGGGACCCAGCGCAACAACGAAGATCCGTAAACGGAACACTGGATTCCCGCCTTCGCGGGAATGAGCGGAGACGATGTGCATGACTAAGAAATCATCCAGCCGCTCAGAAATCTCGCAGATTGCGGCCGACCGTCGCCTTCAGCTCATCTGCCGTTGGCGCACCTTCCGGCGTGTAATAGCCGGCGGCTTTCTTCGCTTCCATCTCGACATTTGCATCATCGGGGATGAGGCCGTCGGGGATCGGAATGCGCTCGACGATATCGATGCCCGAACCGACGATCGCGTCGTATTTCATGTTCGACATGGATA
>JAEXXW010000560.1 GCA_023405565.1 Pseudomonadota bacterium | reverse complement strand
CAGGCCCTCGCCATCGACAAGGCGGTGCAATGGCTCGAGACGATTGATCTCGTCGACCGCGCCGATGATCCGGCCGGCGACCTGCCCTATGGCGACCAGCGCCGGCTCGAAATCGCACGCGCCATGTGCACCGATCCGGTACTGCTGTGCCTCGACGAGCCGGCCGCCGGCCTCAATCCGCGCGAAAGCGCTGAATTGTCCGAGTTGCTGATTTCGATCCGCGACCGGCACAAGACATCGGTCCTGTTGATTGAACATGACATGTCCGTGGTCATGCAGATTTCCGATCACGTCGTCGTGCTCGATTACGGCGAGAAGATTTCCGATGGCACCCGCGATCACGTGAAGAACGATCCGAATGTCATCGCCGCCTATCTCGGCGTCGAGCAGGACGAGGTCGAAGCCGTCGCGTCGGAGGTTGGGCTGTGATTCTCCGGCACCAGTTCCAAACTCCGCTCATTCCCGCGCAGGCGGGAACCCAGTCTTCAGCGGACACATTTTGCGTTATGGCTCTGGGTCCTCGCCTCCGCGGGGACGAACGGTATCTGTTTGGCGTGCGGAGTGCATCATGAGCACCACTCCAGCCATCCCCCTCCTCACCATCCGCAACGTCACCACGATGTATGGCAACATCACCGCGCTGCGCTCGGTCGATCTCGACGTCCATGCCGGTGAGATCGTGACGCTGATCGGCGCCAACGGGGCTGGCAAATCGACGCTGATGATGACCATCTTCGGCAATCCGCGTGCCGCCGAAGGCGAGATCGTCTTCGACGGTCAGGACATCACGCAGATGCCGACGCACGAGATCGCGCGCCTCTCCATCGCGCAGTCGCCGGAAGGCCGGCGCATCTTCTCGCGCATGACGGTGATGGAAAATCTGCAGATGGGCGCAGCGGTGATCGGCAGCGCGCATTTTGCCGAAGACCTGGAACGAATCTTCGTTCTGTTTCCGCGCATCAAGGAGCGCATCTATCAGCGCGGTGGCACGCTGTCGGGTGGCGAACAGCAGATGCTTGCCATCGCCCGCGCCTTGATGTCGCGCCCACGCCTGCTGTTGCTCGACGAACCCTCGCTCGGATTAGCGCCGCTCGTGGCCAAACACATCTTCGATGCCGTCGCCGACTTGAACAGACGCACCGGTCTCACTGTTCTGCTCGTCGAGCAGAATGCCTTCCACGCGCTCCGCCTCGCCCATCGCGGCTATGTGATGGTCAATGGCGAGATCACCATGTCCGGCACGGGACGCGAATTGCTCGACAAGCCGGAAATCCGCGCCGCCTATCTTGAAGGCGGACGGAGGGAGGCCAGCTAGATGGACTTGCTTCTCGTCCCTGTCTTCATCCTTCTCAACGTCATCGGCTCGCTGTTCTTCGAGAATAGCCGATGGCTGGCCTTCCTCATCATCACGATCCTCCTGGGCGGCGGCGCATCCTTCCTGTCGGGCCGCGCGCTCGCCGGCACATGGCGATCGATGTGGATGGTGCTGTTCGCGGCGCTCGCCCTTGGCGGCGCGGTCCGCTTCCTGCACTTCGCGCTCGCCGGCAATACGCTGCTGTCGCCGTATTATTACAGTGTCGATACCGTGTTTTGCCTTTTGTTTGGGCTATGGGGATATCGCATGACCCGCGCCGGCCAGATGGCCCGGCAATATGGCTGGATCTACCGCCGCGCCGGGCCTCTGAATTGGGTCATAAAATTCTCTGCGCGAAACGCCGCAGCACCCAAATCCGGATGACCTTTTCCCCGCTTTGGCGCTAGACTCGGCGCCTGACGGCGGGCGCCGCTGATTGTCACCAGGCCAAACCTGCCACGCCATCCGAGGGGAGTTTTTGAATGAAACGGACCACCATGCTCGGTCTTGCGCTCGGCCTTGCCGTAGCAGCGACGGGTTCTGCGCAGGCACAAATCAAGGTCGGGGTCGCCGGGCCGATCACCGGCGGCAGCGCCGCCTTCGGCCTGCAATTGAAGAATGGTGTCGAACAGGCCGTTGCCGATATCAATGCAGCCGGCGGCATCAACGGCCAGAAGATCCAGCTCTTCGTCGGTGACGATCGCGGCGACCCGAAGGAAGGCGTCTCGGTCGCCAACAAGTTCGTGGCGGACGGCGTGAAGTTCGTGATCGGCCACTTCAACTCGGGCGTCACCATGCCCGCGTCGGAGGTCTATCAGGAGAACGGCATTCTCGCGATCACCCCGGCCTCGACCAATCCGCGCGTCACCGATCGCAAGATGTGGAACATCTTCCGCGTCTGCGGCCGCGACGACCAGCAGGGCGGCGCCGCCGGCAACATCATCGCCGAGAAATTCAAGGGCAAGCGCGTTGCCGTGGTCCACGACAAGACCACCTATGGCCAGGGTCTCGCTGACGAAACCCGCAAGGCGATGAACAAGGGCGGCGTGAAGGAAGTTCTCTACGAAGGCGTCAACAAGGACGATAAGGATTTCACCGCGCTCGTCTCCAAGCTGAAGGCCGCCAATATCGACCTGCTTTACTGGGGTGGTTTGCATGACACCGGCGGCCTGATCGTGCGCCAAATGCGCGACCAGGGCGTGAAGGCCCCGCTGATGGGCGGCGACGGCATTACCGACGACGAATTCGCCACCATTGCCGGCCCCGGCGCCGAAGGCACGCTGATGACCTTCTCGCCCGATCCGCGCACCAACCCGGCCAACAAGGAGATCGTCGAGGTCTTCCGCAAGAAGGGCTTCGAACCACAGGCTTATACGCTCTACAGCTACGCCGCTTTGCAGATCATCAAGCAGGCCGCAGAAGAGGCCAAGACCCTCGATCCGAAAAAGGTCGCGGCTCTGATCTCGTCGGGCAAGCCGTTCAAGACCGTGCTGGGTGAACTGTCCTTCGACAAGAAGGGCGACGTATCAAATGACGGCTATCTCGTCGGCGGCAAGAAGAAGGACCGCTACGTGCTCTACACGTGGAAGAAGGGCCCGGACGGCAAGATCAGCTATTTCGAGAATTGACGCACGAGCGCTGATCTCTATTGCGGGTTGAGGTCAGTAAAACGATACGGGCGGTGAGGATCGGGCGATCCTTACCGCCCTTTCTTTTTACGATGAAGGAATTCGGACAACTGTTATTCTGGCGTCTCAATTTCCGTGTCGAAAAGAAAACACGACCGACACTAATGCAGGAGGATTGGGCATGTCCCTTGGCTGGATGATGCAACCGACACGCAAACCGATCATCCGTCTTTTGCTTGGCGCGCTGACGACCCTCATCGGCTTCTGCCAGCCAGGCCTCGCGCAGGCACCGACCACCCCTGCTGCTGCTCCTGCCGACGGGCCTGTGACACTCTTCCAGAACGTCCGCATCTTCGATGGTAAAAGCGCAACGCTGTCCACACCGTCCCATGTGCTGGTCCGCGGCAACATCATTGAACGCATCTCGACCAGCCCGATCCCGACCGATCGCCGGGCCGATACGCGCATCATTGATGGCGGCGGTCGCACGCTGATGCCGGGGCTGATCGACGCGCACTGGCATGTGATGATGGTGCGTCCGACGCCGGCGATGCTGCTGTCCAGCGACGTGGGCTATTCCATTCTTCTGGCTGGCGCCGAGGCCACGGCCACACTGATGCGGGGCTTCACCACCATTCGCGACATGGGCGGTCCGGCTTTCGGCCTGAAGCGCGCGATCGACGAAGGGCTGTTGCCCGGGCCGCGCATCTATCCGTCCGGGGCGGTCATCACGGTCACCTCGGGGCACGGCGATTTTCGTCAAGTCTCCGATTTGCCGAGGACGCTCGGCGGAATGCTCAGCCGTGTCGAACAGCTTGGCGGCGCCATGATCGCCGACAGTCCGGACGAAGTGCGCCTGCGTGTCCGAGAGCAATTGATGCAGGGCGCGTCGCAGATCAAGCTGACCGCCGGCGGTGGCGTCGCCTCGCCGTTCAGCCCGCTCGATGCCTCGACCTTTACCGAGCCCGAATTGCGCGCCGCGGTCGAGGCCGCCGAGAACTGGGGCACATACGTTGCCACCCACGCCTACACGCCAGCTTCGATCCAGCGGTCGATCGCGGCCGGCGTCAAGGTTATTGAGCACGCGCATCTCATGGATGAAGCGTCGGCCCGCCTGATGGCAGAAAAAGGGATCTGGCTCAGCACGCAGCCCTTCGTCGATCTCGCAGGCGCCGCCGCTCTGCCTCCGCAAAATCAGGCGCGGATGAAGCAGGTCATTACCGGCACCGACAACGTCTATGCGCTGGCGAAAAAATACAAGATCAGGACCGCATGGGGCACCGACATCCTGTTCTCCGAGGCGCTGGCGAAGCGTCAGGGACAGGGCATCGTCGATCTGACGCGCTGGTTCACGCCGGCCGAAGCGCTGACCATGGCGACATCGACCAATGGCGAGCTGCTGATGCTGACCGGGCCTCGCAATCCCTATCCGGGCAAGCTCGGCGTCGTGGAAGAAGGCGCCCTCGCCGACCTCTTGCTGGTCGACGGCAATCCGCTGGAGAATATCGCCCTCGTGACCGACCCCGCCCGCAACTTCGTCGTCATAATGAAGGACGGCGCGGTCTACAAGAACACGCTGGGCAACTAGAGGCTTTCCGGCTTTGATGGGAATCAAAGCCGGGCCTCTAGCTTTTTGTTTTGTCGCGTTTTCTTCACGCGAACCGGTATCCGCTTCGCTCGAAAACGCTCTAGCGGCGGCGGATTTTCCAGCCGTCGAGATGGGCGGCAATGTTGTCAGGATCGAAGGCCGGGCCGGTAAAGGCCCCTACGCGATCGGCGGGTTCCGAGGCCGGCAGATCCGGGCTGCCGCCGATGATCTCGTCATAGAGATCGGGACGAAACGTCGCCTTCGCCTCTGCCAAGCCTTCTGCGGACATCAATGCCTGACCCCAGCGAACCATTTGGGCATAGAGCCATGCTGCTTGCGTAAGGTCGGGACGCGCCGCGCCCTTGCGGCCAACCATGAGATAACGGTCACTGGACCGATAGGCGCCATCAGGAGATATCTTCAAGCGTCCATCCAATGTCCGACGGATCACCTCCGGAGCAACGGCGATCCGTTCCGGCGCCGAGAGGATACGGGCAACCTCGTCACGATTGCTTTCATTCTCCACAAAGTCGGCCGCACGGCCATGCGCGCGGACCAGTTTGCGGAAAACGCCGGGATTGTCCTCCGCCCAGCGCGCGCGAACCGCCAGCACCTTCTCCGCTGCCCGTTCTAGGATTTCCGAGACGAAATGCAGGATGTGGCCGATGCCAAGATCGACCGCGACCGAATTCCACGGCGCGCCGACGCAGAAGGCATCGACATGCTTGTTGGCGAGGCTCTCGACCATGTAAGGTGGCGGCAACACGATCAGCCGCACATCCTGGTCGGGATCGACGCCGCCCGCCGCCATCCAGAACCGAAGCTGATAATTGTGCGTCGAGTATGGAAAGGTCATCCCGAAAGTAAGCGGTTCCTCGCCACGCGCCTTGCGATCCATCACGACGCGCGCGAGTGCGCGCGCGGACACCATCGGATCACTCAGATCGCCATCAGCGGCACCCTTCAGAGCGCTGAACAATTCGGGCGAAATCGTAATGGCGTTTCCATTCAAACCGAGTCCGAAGGCCGTGATGATGGGCACCTTGACGTGACCCAGACCCAGGCTCGAGGCGATCGCAACCGGCGCCAGAAGATGTGCCGCATCGAATAATCCGATATTCAGCTTGTCGCGAACATTCGACCAGGACACCTCGCGCACGAGTTCGATATCCAGCCCCTCCTCAGCGGTGAAGCCCCTGTCGACCGCAACGATCAGCGCGGTGGCATCGACGAGCGGGATGAAGCCAATCCTCAAACGCTTCGCCGCACTCATTTGAACATCTCCGCCGCGGTGATGACCGATTGCGCGATCTCCGCAATCTTCTTGTTTTCATTCATGGCTGTCTTCCGCAACAACGCATAGGCTTCTTCTTCGTTGATCCCTTTTGCCTTCATCAGAATCCCCTTGGCGCGGTCGATCACCTTGCGTTCCTCAAGGGCGGATTTGGTGCGATCGAGCTCCTCCTGCAGGCGCGCGAAAGCGTTGAAACGCGAGATGCAGGTGTCGAGGATGTGCTTGATGCGCTCTTTCTTGAGACCATCGACGATGTAGGACGCAACGCCGGCATCGACGGAGGCCTGAATCGAGGCGGTGTCGCTTTGGTCCACGAACATCGCGATCGGCCGCTTAACGATGCGGCTGACCTGAAACATCTGCTCGAGAACGTCGCGGCTGGGATTTTCCAGATCGATGAGAATGACGTCAGGATCGATCGCATAAATGCGCGCGAGGAGATTGGTCATCTCCGCGATACGGGTAACGTCCATAAAGCCAGCCTCGCGCAGCCCCTCCTCAAGGATGGCCGAGCGCACCGGACTTTCGTCCACGATGACAATTTTGACGTTCAGGTCCATTCCGCCGGCCGGGCGGCTGGCCTGTTTGTCTGGACGATTATCCTTGTTCAACAGATGTCCACTCGCATGTCGTCAGCGATGAAAAAAGAAGCAGGAATCAGGCCACTCCGGGCACCCGGTACACTCATCCACACAGGATGTGGCGCATTTGCGCATCGGCAGGGGGCCGCCTAATGTGACCCGCGACAAGATAGCATTTTGAGCCAATGACCGAGACTGTCAGCGATATCCTGGCCGCGCACCGATCCGGCAAATTTACTCCCGAGCAGACGATCCGGCGCAGCTATGAGCGGATCAGGGCCTATGGCGACCCCGCCGTGTTCATTACGTTGCGCGACGAGGCCGAGGCTCTGGCGGATGCCCGCGCCCTGATGGCCGACGGCCCGGAGGGCAAGCCGCTGTTCGGCGTGCCGGTCGCGATCAAGGATAATATAGATGTGGCTGGCTTGCCGACCACGGCGGCCTGCCCGGCCTTCGCCTATCTCGCGAAAACGGATGCAACCGCGGTAGCAAGGTTGCGCGCGGCGGGCGCCATCGTCATCGGCAAGACCAATCTCGACCAGTTCGCCACCGGTCTAGTGGGGGTGCGCTCGCCTTATGGCGTGCCGCGAAACCCGTTCAACCCTGACCTGATTCCGGGCGGATCGAGCTCCGGTTCGGCCGTTGCTGTTTCAGCGGGTCTTGTGCCGATCGCGCTCGGCACCGATACTGCCGGCTCCGGCCGCGTGCCGGCAGGTCTCAATAATATTGTGGGTTTAAAGCCGAGCCTTGGCCTGATCTCGACGACAGGTGTCCTGCCGGCCTGCCGGACACTCGATTGCGTGTCGATCTTCGCGCTCAATTCCGACGACGCCTTTGCCGTGCTCTCGGTGCTTGCCGCGCCGGACGAAACCGACCCCTATTCGCGTTATCGCCCGCTTGGCACCATCGGGACGCCGTCGCCCGCCTTGCGCATCGCCGTGCCGACCGAAAGCGGCCGCCATTTTTTCGGCGACCGCCAAAGCGAGACATCGTTCCTCACCGCCATCGCCCTGTTGCGCAACATGGGCGCGGACATCGTCGAGATCGATGTGGCACCGCTGCTCGAAGCGGCGCGCCTGCTTTACGAAGGCCCGTGGGTGGC
>JAEXXW010000498.1 GCA_023405565.1 Pseudomonadota bacterium | reverse complement strand
CGGCGTCCGCGCGGTCGCGTAACGAGATCATCGCCGATATCCAGCGCGAATTGTCGCGCCGCGGTTTCTATGACGGCGCGGTCGATGGTGTGCATGGGCCAAAAACCGATGCGGCGATGCGCGATTTCGAACAGGCCGCGGGTCTCAAGCCTGGCTCAGAGCCAAACGATGTATTCCTGCGGGCATTGACGCGATCGCAGGCCAAGGCATCGGCTCCGGCGGCAGCCGCTGCGCAGCCGAGCCGCAACGATCCGATTGCCGAACTGATTGCGCCGTCTTCCAAGCGCGTTCTCGCGGTCCAGCGTGCGCTGGCCGAATACGGCTATGGGCAGATCAAGCCGAATGGCACCTTCGGTCCCGAGGCAAAAGAGGCGATCGAACAATTCGAGCGTGCCCGCAAGATGCCTGTAACCGGTCAGATCTCGCCGCGTCTGGTGCGGGAATTGTCGGCGCTGACCGGCCGGCCGCTGGAATAGTCGCAGCCTTGCGTCCTGCCGTATTTCGCGCGAAGAGCCGTCTCGATCGGCCACCCGCATTAGCCCGTGTTGTTCGCGTATGAGACTGAAGTCATCGATCTGGGTATCCGCCTACATCCGGCGCTGCATGATCGAAGGCGCGTATGCGGTCGTGCGCCGCCGCGGCGCGGAAGAGGCCGGGGCGATCTTTGTGAAGGTCGATCGCCTCGACGGCACATCGGATCTGTTCGGCCCTGCGCCGCAGACGGAGTTTGACGCCGCTCAGCCCGCCGATCGCGCTTTCATGGCGAGCCTGCGTGGCCTGCCCAAGCCGAACGACGAGGTGGAGGCTTATCTCGGTCGGCAGATCAAGTTCGATCCCGACATCTGGATCGTCGAGGTCGAGGACAAGAGCGGTCGTAACTTCCTCGATCGGATTGTTGCTTAGCTTTTTTGTCCGAACGGGGTTTCTTCACGCGCACCCGTATGCACGCCGGTCGATATCGCTCCGTCTATGAGCCCGACGGCGCCCGCCGTTGGCCGGCATCGGTGGGCCTGGTCTGATCCTCGCTTCGCGACGGCTCCTGCGCCGCTTTGTCCCGCGCGCGCAAACCGGCTTCGGGCCAGTGTGACGGGCGGTGAATGGCCTTCTTCGCCTCGAGGCGATCGGCCGCGCGCCAGATGGCAACCATCTGCAGGGCGACGGGCAACGGCAGCGTCTCGAACAGATCCGATAATTCATAGACCCGGTCGACCGAGTGGCTGATCGACGGATTGAGGAACATCACGATGCGCTGAAATGCATCGGTCGGGATCGCTATGGCTTTTGCGGACACGGTGAAAGGTTCACCGAGCGGATCGGTGATGATCCGTCCAGTAATCGCGCGCGATGTTCCGAGCGATTGCTGAAGCAGAGTGGTGAATTCCTGGAAGCGTCCGGCGACGGCCGCCTGTTCGAGATAGCGGACGATGCTCGTGCCTTGCGCCAGAGGGACGGCTTCAATGTCGGCGTCGTAATCAAGCTTCAGCAGGATCGTGCGCCGTTCCAGCGCGCTGGCGGTAAAGAAGGCCTCGCGTTGCGCAATATAGTCCGTGGCTGATGGCGCGGTCGTTACCGTTGCCCCGCCCGGCGCCGATTGTGTCCTAGCCGGTTCGAAAATGCCGAGATCGTCCTCAAGCCAGGGATCGACCGGCGGCGAAGGGGGCGCCTGTGGCAGCGTCATATCTGTCGTGACACCCAGCCGGCGTAGCACGTCTTGCGGCGCGCCGGGGTAGTTGTTCAACTTGCCTGCGATCGTCGCACAGGTTGCGGCATCGACCACATCGATCAGCCGCAACGCCAATTCAGTATAGTGACGTTCTTCCGCCGGCGTATGCGATGGTCTCTGAATGTAGAGATCGGTCAGAACACGCAAAAGGATTGGACGCGTATCGACACCGGTCCGGTCCGTCAGCCCGGCAAGACCGGTCAAGCCATCAAGATTTTCGAGACTCAGGAATTTCACGGCACCACCCAAACGCATATTGGCGACAATATCGCTGAGCCCGTTAGCAGAGCGTTAACCTTGAGAGTTTCTTAATTCGATCAGACAAACTGGCTTGCTTCGGCCGGCGGGGGCTTAGGACAATGGGTATTGTCATCGAACTTCCAGTGCGTGAGGCCGCATCTGCGGTGCGTTGCGGGGCTTTGAAAGACCGGTCGGCTGAGGTTGTGATTCTGCCGGTCATCCGGATCGAGCGTTACGACGATCACCCGACATTCGTGCCGCCGACGAGGGCTGGCGATACGGATCGCAGACGGCGCCGTCGCGCGTCACGCTCCTGATCTTCGCGCGCGCGATCGAAACATTATTCGGATCGGAAAGGCGGATATGTCGCGAAAATTAAGACTGGCGCGAGCGCGAATTCTTCTCTGTGTTCCTATCCTTGGATGCGTGAACACCGACTTCGGTCGCGTGCGGCCAAGCCTGCGCACCGACGACATGCATGCCTGGATGGGCCCGGCGATCACCGAGCGCTATGGCGAACCGGCATCGCAATTTCCGCTGACCGACGAGGAGCGGACCCTGCGCGATCTCGCCTATCCCTTGATCGAGCCGCCTTACGAGCGCCAGCGCTGGTACAGCGTCCTCAACGAATACGGCATCACGCGCATCTTCCAGCGCGACTGGTGGTATTTCGACGTGACAGCATACACGACGGCCCTGTTCGGCGATCCCGCCCGTTCGACACAGACGCTCTACAATCGTCTGATCGATGACATCCGCAACGACATCGTTCGCATTGGTCCCTTCGCCGCGAATGCCCGTTATGTCAGTGACATGGACATCAAGCGGGAAAAAAGTTTGCGCTATATTTCGGGTCTCAGCCCGAGCGAAGCCGGCAATACCCTGGCGCGCATCGCTGAAAACTCGCTGATCGCTCGCTGGGTGAACGAGTCGCTGCTGCAAAGGGTCAGTTCGTACCAGTTCGCGCTGGAACGCCTCGTCATCGCCGCGCCATCGCCGATGGCGGCGGAAGCCGAGCGTCAGTTGCAGCTCATGCGGATCAAGATTGCCGAAGCCGCTCTGGTGCCGCGCAATGCCCCGCCGATCGCGATGATCACCAAATAAGTCAGGGCGTGAAGGGTTGACAG
>JAEXXW010000249.1 GCA_023405565.1 Pseudomonadota bacterium | reverse complement strand
CGGTATTGAAACGCTTGTAGGTGAACGGCCCCCGGACCCGGCGGCTGCGGCTCGGATACAACTCAGCCGGCGCCTTGTAATCGAAACCGGACAGATCGCGGAGCTGAGCCTGCCAGCGGGCACGATTGATGGATTGAGGCTCGTTCGCCATGTCTCATTCTCCTGTCGCTTCTTGGTGTCGCAGCGACCGAAAGAACCGACGCAGCGATACAAAATGAAAGGGCCGCACGCCTCTGCGGCACACAAAAAATTGGGCCGCCTGCAGCGGCCGAGTGACCTTTAGATGGGCCTTTCCAGCCGGTTTTTCCAGCCTGATTCGCATTCGGGTGCGCAGGGCTTGTCTGCAGAATTAACCGGGCCATGGCCCCGCGCCGAGAAATTGGGAAGAACGGGGAATATTATTTTAAGGTTCAAACAATTTTGGCCGGCGCGCCGACATCGGCGGTATAATTTTCTTCCTTCCCCTTATCCACAGATCCTAGATGCAGAAAGCCCCGACCGAAGGCCGGGGCTTCGAAACCCTGCAACAGGCTCGCAAGAGCGTGCCGGTTAACGGCAGACGCGGACCGGATGACCGTGCCGCCAGACGGTCCAGCAATGGCGATGCCCCCAGTGCCTTTGACCATGCCAGCGATGCCCATGCCAGTAGTGACGACGATGCCCGTGATGATAGTGACGGCGCGCGTGCCTGTGCTGCGAGCTGAATTCATCGCTCGTCTTCACGGCATCCGATTGCACCGACATCGCAGACGACGCTGGCGTCGCATTCTGCGCAGCCATCGCCGGCGCAGCGAGGCCGAGCGTGCATACAGCAGCGAATGCGATTGCGATCTTCCTCATTTCATTCTCCTTTTCAGCGGTACGATACCCGCTGGAGAATGCGTATCGTTTCATTGCGGCATTTCCGCGAGTTACGCACAATTCACGTTGATAAACAGATGTTTAGCTTGGTATGAATGACGTTGCATAAATCGTCGCAGGCGCATATGCCGCACGCCGCCGGAGTGAGATGATGCAACGTATGATGAAGTCTTCGATCGTCGTCGGTATGATGTTTGCGACAATAGCAGCAGCGATGGCGCAGACCGCGAAGGACAACAACGGAGAAGTCGTTGCCGGGAAAGATGTGCCAACGGTCGTCGCCTCGCGCATGCAATGCAAATCACCATCAGGCGATGTCACGCTCCGCAGCTTTGCCGGCGGCTTAATCTTCAGTCAGTCATGCACGACGAGCAGTGACAAGCAGGATCGCCTTGTCTTCGCGACCGACCGCGAAGGGACCAATGCACGGCTGCTGTTGTTTCATCGTCCCGAAGGACGACGCATATCCGGTTTGTCCAACGTGGTGTTCTCTTCCGCCGACAACGAAATCAGCGGCACCATCGGTCGCCTGACGCGCCGCATCTGCCGCGCCGAAGGTCGCTGGCAGATGGAAGGCAAGCAGCCCTCCCCCTCCCTTGTCTACTGGCGCCAGACCCGCGATTGCGATGGCAAAAGCGGATGGCAAGTCATGATCAACCGCAAACAGCCGCAGCGGTAATCACGGCCAAATTTGCCATAATTGAACCGCGGAACGGCCCTCATCACGAACTTGTGAGGCCGTTTTCACATGCGGCTATGGGCGCGCTTTTCTTGGGGAGCGCTGAAGGGGCTTCGCGCCCCTGCGCGCATGGAAGGGAGTACCTGTATGACGGCCATCAAGCGCCTTGGCGATATCGACCGAAATGCCTCGAACGAGTTCGAAGGAGAAATTCGCGAATTCATCCGCCGTGACGTCACGATGCGCAGACAGGGCGATACGGGCACTGAACCGACCGCCGAACCGGGCGCAGAAAACCTGAATTCGTTGATCGAACGCGTCTCCGGCGCAACGGTGAGTGAAATCGATCGCCTGATCTCCGAATTGCAGGGTATTCGCACGCTTCTGCATAACGAAGGCGAGCGCGTTCGCCGCGAGATCACCGGCTATGCGGGCCTGAGCCAATCGGCTGTTGCCACGATGAAGGTCATCGGCGACACGCTGTCGCAACTGAAACCCGGCAACACCCTGCCGGTGCCGCCGCGAAACAATCTGTCCTGATTTTTTCGACCGATTGCGAGCAAACGCTCGCAATCGGCCTTCCTCTGAAAAGAGGACAAAGAACAAGCACGATGCCGCATCTTGCGTCGTGCAGGGTGATTTCTGTTGTCGTAATGTCGTGTTAAGGGCTTGGCCCAACAAATGCCGTTTCCGGCTGGCACCCCGACATCAGAAATGACCACATGGAATGCCGCAAGATGCAATCGGCCTTGAGTGTTTCGACCCTCATGTCCGCGATGATTGTCATCGCGTCCCACAGCAGCGTGGCAACGGCCCAGCAAAATATACCAGCTGACATCGAAGTCATCGGCAGTCAGGACATATCAACTGCGGACGCATCGCTTCCCGCTATCGATTGGAACCGCGTCAATATCGATGCCTACGATCTCACGCGCTCGGCTAAAACGCCCGAGACCTCCAGCACAACCCGCTCCACCAGCAATCCGGTCTGGAGCCGCACAGAAAACAGGAACGGCTCGGCCAACGTCACTGTGAAGCGGTCGCTGCCAACGACGCTCGATGCCAAAGTCGGTGTCGACATGGTCGTTTCGCCTTCATCATCGGACACCTTGCCGGGTGCGCAGCAGCAGGCCTCGACCGGCGCCGCCTGGGCAAGCGCAGCGCTTCCGTCCTTCGGGCCGTGGGGATGGGATCAGGCTTCGGTAAATGCGCGGCTCGACCCGAACGCAGAGCAAGGCAAGCTCGGCACCACCATCAGCAAATCGATGCCGCTCAACGATCAGATGTCGCTGACATTGCAAAGCGGCTTCGGCGTGAGCCAGACGCTGGCATCGTCCTTCTTCGGTGCCACTCCGTCGCATGTGGTGGACGCCGATCGTTCGGCCAAGCTGAGCTGGTCGCCCACGGGAACGAGCTTCATCGCCGGCTCGAAACTGTCATCGACTGACGATCGCTGGCTCAACTCATTCGGTGCGGAGCAAACGTTGTTCAGCGGAATTTCCGTCCGCGGGACCGTCAGCGAGACGACGACCGGTGTCACGGATCGCAGTGTCACGGCGGGTTTCAAACGCTCCTGGTAAGTGCTCAGAGCTTTTTGCTTTGATGATAGAAGCAAAGCCGGAGCTCAAACTTATGCTTTGACACGTTTTCTTCATGCGAACCGGCCGTCGCCGGACGAAGCCGGCGATGGGCGTCCAC
>JAEXXW010000158.1 GCA_023405565.1 Pseudomonadota bacterium | reverse complement strand
CGTTCGGCTCGCCCTTGTGGTAGCCTTCCGCGCCCAACCCCTTCACGGAGCCGTAGTTCTCGACGATCGCGAGGCCGTCGACGTCGATCGCGTCACCATCGCTGTCGGTGAGCTCGGCCGAACGGCCCTCCATGAGGCCGTAGTTGATCACCTTCACTGTGTTGGCGATGGCCGTGTCATTGTCGAAGTTCACGGCCGAGCCGTTTTCGCCGATGATCGTGCTACCGACGGCATTGACGATGGTCGCGCCGACCGTGCCGGTCACCGCATGGTGGCTGCCGCGAATCTCGCCGCCGGCCAGATTGTTGATCGTGGTGTTGAAGGTAACGAGGTCGACGGCATCGTTGCCGGTGATCAGCCCAGCATTGTTGATCTGGGCATTGCCGTAGATCGCAGTGCCGTTTGACGCGATGGTGCCGCCGGCGAGGTTATTCACCGTGAAGCCCTGGCCGCCGAAATAATTGTTGGCTGTAATCGCCATGCCGATGTTCTCGATCGAACCGGCGTTGTCGATGGTAACCGTACTGCTCTGGTTTCCGTTCAGTGTGATCAGCGCGCTTGGGCCATGGCCGATGATTTCGCCTTCGGCTTCGTTCGACAGCGAGAGGTTCTGTCCCGCCGTGGTCACGTTGAGCGTGATCGCCTGGCCAGTCGCGCTGTCGATCAGCCCGTGATTCACGAGGCTGTCGGCAACCTGGTTGGTCGCGATGGTCAACCGGCCGGTCAGTGTGCCGCCGTCGTTGATCGCCAGCGTCTCGGTACCCGTCAGCGAAATGGCACCGGAGACAACCTCGCCGGCGTTGATGACCGACGGCTTGGCATCGTCATTGATGATGGTGCCGGTAGCAACGGAGTTGGTGCCAATCGTGGTTGACGAGCCGTTGCTGTTGGAGGCCGACGTGAGGGTGACGGCGAAGCTCTCACTAGCCTCGAAGACCGCGTCGCCGGTGACGGTGATGGTGACGACCGCTGAGTTCGCACCTTCGGCGATGGTGCCGGTGAAGGTCGCCGGGAACGTGCCGCCGAAGTCGGCAGCGTCCGCTGTTGTCGAGGCGACGGTGCCGGAGAAGGTCAGCGTGCCGGCTGGCGTATTGGCGGTACGCACGACGGTGAATGAATAGGTCGTGGTGGTGCCGGCAGCGCCTTCCGAACGCGACACGCTGAGCGAGGCCGCGTCGAAGGCGACGATCTGTGCCGTCGGATCGACGGTGAAGGGGTCGGTCGAGAATGGCACGTCCGGCGCGGTGCCGTCCTGGCTATCGTCGACATTGGCGGTGTCCTGGGTCATCCAGTTGGACGGCGTGTTGATCAAGCGCGCCAACTCGACGTAGTTCGGACCCGAGTGGGGCCCCTTGTAGGCCGCGATATCGAAGCCTGCGTCGACGGCCCCGAGGTTCAGAGCCGTTTCGCCCACGATCAGACCAGTGTTGGTCAGCGTACCAGCTCCAGGGAAGAAGCCATTGCTGGCGACCGCGGTGAGGAAGGTCGGCTGGGTCGACGCGCCGGTGAAAGCGTAAATGGTTTCGGTGCCGTCACTGATGTCGCGAACGGAGCCTGCGGCGAAGCTGATTGTGCCGAGATTGCTGGTGGCAGTTCCGTTCGCGGCCAAACCGTCCATGCTCACGATGGTGCCAGCGGTGATGCTGCTTGTAGCGGTCCAGCTCCACATTGCCTCACCGGCGGAGAACGCGGTGCCAGTCCAAGTCTTGTCGGTGAAGCTGATCACGGTACCAGCGGCAATGTCCTGCAACACAACGAATGAGATATTTTCAGCGCCATCAGCATTAACACCAACGAAAGCGATCGAACCGGCACCGAGAGCCATGGAAATTCTCCTGAAATAAGGACACAAATGCTTGTTCGCGGGAACTGGGTTTCCGCGTTTGGTGAAGGGAAAGGCGTGGTGAGGCGACGAGCTAAAGAGAGTGATGGGCGAGTTGATTTTTCCGTCGGACAGGCTGGAGACAAAGCAAATCAACCGCCGAAAACAGCGAGCGCCACCTTCGACTTGGCGGGGACAAAAGCAGGTGATTTTTACAAAAATTTAACCGATCGATGACATCGCCCAGCCCATCATGGGCTGTCAGAAACATTCTTCTGATTGCATAAATCACTGACCGGAATTGGATAAGCGGCGGCTACATAGCTATCGCCCAGTAACGCTGCCGGCGTTGTCTTCAGCGCCATCGCCAGTATCACATGCGCTGCCAAGCGCGGCGAAGAAGCTACATGCGCTGATGCGTGGCCGGACAGGATTGTCACGACAGCCTCGCCACGAAATTCCAGCATTCAATACAAGTCAGATCGCTTGGTCGCTATGAGCCATGAAAGTTAGCGAGAAGCAGCTAACTGTTAGTCTGTACTTCAGCATATGAAATGTCGTCTTCAAACGCCGCGGACCGTTTTTTCGATCGCATCCGCTTCGATCATATCCGATAAGCCGCAACACCATCAAAGCCCGCGGCAGCGATCTGACCTAGGGGCAATAGAACGATCCATCCGATGCTTGATGAGCGCGAACGCAGTGCCACCATAAGCGAGTGTCAACGCCCAAAGCGCAAATAGCTGAGGTCTGACGTCAGCCAGCGGTGCACCCATTTGCGACAGTCTTACAAAGCCATCGATTGCCGATGTGCTGGGAACAAGCAGCGACACGATACGGAGAGGCGCAGGAATAGCCTCGGCTGGCCACGCAAAGCCGGCCAGAAAGAAAAACGGCAAGCCAATCGCCGCGCAGGCAAGCTGAACCGTAAGGGGCTTGCGAAAGATCGCGGCCATGACGAGACCGAGCCCGCCCACGGCAAGGACAAATGGAACTGCAAAGATCAGGATAGCCATCACCGAGCCCAGACGCGGCACGCCGTAAACATACGGCAATCCCACAAGATAGAATGGAAAGATTGCCGCCTGCAGCACGAGATAGGCCGCAAGCTTTCCGACGACAACAGCCGCAGCGCCTGGCTGTGGATCGGGCCGGTGGAGGTGGTCCTCGTCGCTGCTCCTCGCTTCCGAGAGCGTGCCGAGCAAACCAACACCAATCAACAATGTCTGCTGCAGGATCAGGACAAAGGCCGCCGGCAGGAGATAGGTTGCATAGCCTCCCTGCGGATTGAAAAGTGGCACAGTGGTGAGGGGCATGGGGTCGGTCGCCGGCAGTGCCGATGCCGGGTCAACCCCGACGCCGATCAGACGCGCGGTTTCCACCGCCACACCGAATGTACGCGCTACGGCGGCAATCGCGCCCGAAACACGCTGATAGATCAGAAAGTAGCTGGCATCGGCATAGAGCGCGATCGGCGATGCACGACCGTGCAACAGATCACGTTCGAAATTCTGCGGAATAAGGAGAATACCGAACGCACGCCGCGCGTAGATTTCGCGCTCCGCATTGGGAAGATCGGGCAGGACGGCAGCGATCGCGATGTCAGATGTGGCTTCGATACGCCGCGCAAGCTCCCTGCTGCTGACCGTCCCGTCCTGATCGATCAGAACGATGGGAACTTCCCGTAAAGCTTCATTGAGATAAGGCTGTGGGTAGAACACGGCGTAGAGGATTATCGCTGCAACAAGAACGGAAAATGCAGCCTTCAGCGCAAAGACTCGCTGCAGTTCTCGCCGGAATACCCACACGGCGCCGTTCATGACGGCACCTGAACCAGGACGCGGGCGCGCATTTCCCGGGACGATCGCTTCCGGATAGCCTCCAATCGCAAAACGACCGCCGACGCGAGAAGGATTACAAAGCCCGCGAGAACAAGCACCGGCTGCCACGACAAATCGAGTGGCGCACCCCGGATGGTCTGATCGATCCGGGCCGTCAGATACCAGGTCCCTGGAAGGATCGCGCCCCAGCCATAAGCGAATGCATTCATGCCCAGGCGTGGAAATCCTATTCCCATGAAGCCAAGCGCTGGCGCGGTAATGACCGTCGCGATACTGATCGCGCTGCCAACCGGCCTGATGACCAGTGCCAGAAGCACGCCGATCAACTGGCACGAAAGAATGAAGAGAACATCGGCAGCGATCAGCAATGCACGACTGCCACGCAGCGGCAATTCCAGAATACCGAACAGAACAGCATCCGCGGCACCGAGAATGATCAGGAACAGAAATGTGTAAGGCAACAGCTTCCCGATCATAGCGGGCCAAAGCCCGCCGCCCAGACGCCTCAGGACTTTGAGCCGATGCTCCGTCTCCACATCGAGACCGATCGAATACGCCAACGTGACCACAACAACGACCTGAAGAACACTCGGCAGCAACGCAGTGAGAAGGAAGTGAACGTAATTCAGCGTCGGATTGAACAAGGCATGGACCTGAACCGGAATGGGCTGAAGCGACGCCAGCGCTGCATCGAACGATTGCCCCTGACCTGTCCGCAGCGATTGACGAATACCGGCGGCAGCAGCAGGTATCGCAGCATTGATGCCACGCAGCACGAGGTTACCCGCGGTCATGGTCTGCGTATTGTAGAAAAAAACGACCTCCGGGCGCCGTCCGGCTTGCACATCCCTGTCAAGGTTGCCTGGCAGGAGGAGGAGGCCGTGAATCTGGCCCGAAAGAATGGCCTGCCGGCCTTCTGCCAGATCGCTGACACGCCTTGCGACAGACACGTCGGGTGTCGCATCGGCCATACGGATGATCGACCGCGACAGATCAGAACCATCGAGATCGAGGACGCCGATCGGCAACTTCGTTGCAAGCCCGGCGCTGAAGATCACAATCAGCACCGCCATCAGCGCCAACGGAATGATCGTGCTGAGCGCCAGAAGGAAAGGACGACGACGCAGCCAATCGCATTCGCGTGCGAAGACAAAGCAGAAGCCCGGCCGTATCGTGCCTCGGCCACGCACCTTACCGGCCTCTTCCCGCCCAGCCGGCGATTGCACTCATGCCGGGACGCAGCCCCTGCACCTTCTCGGTGGGCACCGCACGCACCTCAAAGGTCCGCAGGTCGAAATCCCCGGTCGCACGGGTCGCTCTCCAGGTTGCATACTGCCCCTGGACATTGATCATCGTGACACGGACTTGCAGCTTTCTTGCGCCAAGACCGGGCACCGTGACGGAGAACGTATCGCCAATCTGCAAGCCTGCGAGCAAATCTTCGCGCAGGTTGAAGGTAAACCAGAGATTGTCCAAGTCGATCAGGGAAAACATCGGCGCACCTGCACTGAAATTCTCACCGAGTTCGGCAATCCGTGTCGTTGTCTGCCCGGAAATCGGAGCCAGGATTCTAAGTTCCTGAATATCGACCTCGCGCTGCGCCAGGGTGGCCTCGGCCTGTTTTACCTGGGCGACTGCCAATGCACGTTCCTCCTTGCTGGCTCCGGTGATGGCCAATTGCAGCGCAGCCTCTGCAGATTCACGTTTTCGAATGGCAGCCTCAAGATTGCGGGTCGCTTCATCGACGCGCGATTGCGGCGTATTTCCCGTACGGGAGAGCTGAGCCTGACGATCGAATGTTTCCTGATTGAGCACCACATCCGCCTGGGCGGCCGCAACTTCGGCCCGTCGGGCGGCGATGGTTTCCGGTCTGGTACTGTTGATGCGATCAAGATCCGCCTTGACGACCCCGAGCGCAGCCTTCGCCGCGAAAAGTGTGGCCACCAATTGGGGATTTTCAAGTTCGGCCAACAC
>JAEXXW010000154.1 GCA_023405565.1 Pseudomonadota bacterium | reverse complement strand
CGGATCGTGGTCGCGAACGTGCCGTCCGCCGCGACGCCGGCAAAATCGGACAGACGCGCCTCGCTGTTGCCGGCGCGCACCTTGCCATGCGCGACCTCGATCTCCTCGTTGGGGAATCCGAAGCGCTCCTTCGCTGCGGTCTGGATCGATACAACCAGATTTTCGCAGGCCGCCTTCACGGCCGAACCACCCACAACCATCGACCGCGATGCAAAGGTGCCGAAGCCTTCATGCAGATAGGTGGTCGAGCCGTGCAGGATCTTGATGTCGTCGAACGGCATTCTCAGCGCATCGGAAGCGACCTGCGTGAGTGTCGTCTCCAATCCCTGGCCGAGCACCGATGAGCCGACATAGACCGACACCTTTCCGTCCTTTTCGACGACGGCACGCGCGTTTTCCTTGCCGGAGCCACTGCTTTCGACGAAGGGCACTGCGGCGAGACCATGATAACGCCCGCTAACGAACTGGCCCTGCAGCGTCTTGTTCTCGCGCCACCCGATCTCGTCCAGCGCCTGCTGGAAGGTCGCATGATAATCGCCGGTATCGAACTCCGTGTCGGGCTCGTACGGCACCAGCTTGCCGGTCACGTATGGCAGTTCGGCCTCTCTGATGAGATTCTTGAGCCTGAACTCCATCGGATCGATGTTGAGGTCGGCGGCAACCATGTCGAACAGCCGCTCGCGGAAAAAGTTTCCCTCAAAGCGGCCCGGCGCCCGATAGGTGCCGATCGGCGTCTTGTTGGTCATTACCGCTTCGACCGTGATCGCAATACCGGGAATGCGATACGGCCCTGGCAGGAATTGCGCGGCCTTGGCCGGAACGACGCCACCGTTGGTGCGGATATAGGCGCCCATATCGGCATGGATGCTGCCGCGCAGCCCGAGGATCGTCCCGTCACGCTTGCAGGCGATTTCGACATTGCCATCGACTTCGCGCGAATGATTGGTCGCCATCAAATGCTCGCGGCGATCCTCGACCCATTTCACCGGCTGACCGACATGGCGTGCGGCGAAGGGAATGAGAAAATCCTCGGGATAGAACTCTCCCCGCACGCCAAAGCCACCGCCGACATCGACCTCGATCATGTCGATCTCGTTCTCGCTCACCTTGAGCATGGGCGCGAGCACACGACGGTTGAAGAACAGCACCTTGCAGGCACCGAACACGGTCAGCCGGCCGTCATTCCATTCGGCGACCAGGCCGCGCGTTTCCATCGGCAGACCGGCCAGCCGATGGCACCTGAAGCTTTCGCGGCGTGTGTATTCAGCCGCGGCAAAGGCCGCGTCCACATCGCCGAAGGCCACGTCATAGCGGACTGCCCGATTGCTGCCGCTCGTCTCGAATAACAATGCGCCGGTTTCGGCTGTGTGCCGGTCAGGCGAAACGGGCAATGGTTCGATATCGAGCTGGATATTGTCGAGCGCGTCCTCGGCGATCGCACGCGTTTCGGCGACAACGACAGCAACCGGCTCGCCCACATAGCGAACCTTGTCCTTGGCGATCACCGGCTGCAGGTAGTTCTTGAATTCGGGCAAAGGCGCGAGCCGCAGCGGAATCTGCGGGATCTCGTCACCGATATCCGCAGCTGTGATCACCGCCCGGACGCCCTCGATCTTCAATGCCTCGGAAACGTCAACAGAACGAATGCGGCCATGCGCGATGCTGCTGCGCAGAACAACGGCCTGCAGCATGCCGGGACGAACGATATCATCGACGAAAATACCTGTACCGGTAATCAAACGCGGATCTTCCGCCCGCGGAACAGGCTGACCAACTATCATGTCGTCGTTCATCATTGCCGATCAATGGTGATGGAGACTAGCAAGGCGGGAAAGCATAGTTGCCTGCCTCATGATTGCAAGACAACGCGACATTGCAAGACAACGTAGCATTACAAGACAACGCGGCGCGCATGTGCGCTTCGAACGGCCAGCGGCGAGATTCCATCGGACAGGACCTCGCTGCTCCGTCAAACGAGACAATTGTTCATTGCGGCTTGATACCGGCCTGCTTCACCACGTCTGCCCAAAGTGGCAATTCCTGCGCGATGCGCGCTTTCAACGCATCGGAATCGCTCGCCGAAACCTCAAAGCCGACCGTCCGAATCTTCGCACGCATGTCCGGCTGTTTCAGAACCTCCTGCGTGGCCGCCGTCAGCTTGTCGGCGATCTCGCGTGGTGTCTTGGCCGGCAGCAGCATCATTGTGTAGGTATCGAGCACGAAGCCCGGATAACCGGCTTCAACCATTGTCGGAATATCGGGCAGATCGAACCAGCGTTTGGCGCCAGTGACGCCGATGCCGGTGAGATTACCGGCAACGATTTGCGGATGCGCACCCGGCAGCGCCGTCGACACCATATCGACAGCACCGCTCAACAAGCCCTGCACCGCCGGACCGCCGCCATTGAACGGCACGTGAGTCATTTCGATCCCGGCGCGCGATTTCAGGAATTCTGCAGCAAGATGGGCCGGCGTGGCAAAGCCCGAGCTTGCATAGTTCAAGCTCCCGGCGCGTTGCTTGGCTAATGCAACGAACTCCGTCAGATTCTTGACGCCGAGCTTCGGCTGCACTGCAAAAACCGTCGGCGAACCCGCCATTTCAAGGAGCGGCAGAAAATCGTTGACGGGATCATAGGGAATCTTTGCATAGAGTAGAGGATTGATGACCATCGTGTTGGACGTTACCAACACCGTGTATCCGTCTGGATCGGACCGTGCGGCCTGCCCGACGCCGATATTTCCAGCGGCGCCGACTTTGTTCTCGATAAAGATCGACGCTTTCAACGTCTCGGCCAGCGGCGGCGCAATGAGCCGCGCGATCACGTCAACCGGGCCACCCGTACCGAATGGCACTAGGAGACGGATCGGACGATCGGGCCATGACGCCAGTGCCGGACTCAAATGTCCGATAAAAGGCATCGCCAGAGCGGATGTCGCTGCCGCTGCAGTTCCTTTCAACAAAGCCCGGCGCGTCGAAGCCCATCGGCTTGCGCGTATCAATCTTTCGGACATGCCTGCGTCCCTCGACACATCATCGTCATACGATTTCGAACGATTGTTCGTGCACAAATAATACTGTTTCGAGACCTCTCTGCAATAAAAACCATGCTCAATCTGCGCGCCAAAGCGCATCAAATTTCGTCGTCAGTTGCCCCATTTTGCGTCACAGCATATGCGACGACAAAGCGAGATGCGATTGCTGCAACGCGATCACATCTCGCCTGGCAGGGAAAAGCCTCACACGATGCGCGAGAAAACGCGCCGAGGATTTCCGTCAGCTATCGCTTCGGCATCTGCAGCGGACAAGCCTGCCGCGCGCAACAATGTCATCGGCTCCATATCCGCCGGCGGAAAAGAATAGTCTGTCCCGAGCACGATGTTGTCGATCCCCACCTGATCGATAAGGAATCTCAAAGTCTTCGGCGAATGCACGATGCTGTCATAGATCATCCGCGACGCGTAGGCAGACGGCATCTGCTCCGCAACATCGCCCTGCGCGGCCCGATCCATGCGGCGATGCATGATGTCAAAACGGCCGGCGAGATAAGGATACGCGCCGCCGCCATGCGACAGCATGAGCGTCAAACCGGGAAAGCGATCCAGCACACCGGTCATGATCAGCGATCCGACCCCAAGTGTCGTATCGAACGTATATTGCGCGATTTGCGCAAGACCGAACCTTGATGCCCGCGGCGCAGCACCAACAAGAACCGGATGGATCAGCACCGGCATTTTCAACGACTCCGCCTTGCTCCAGAACGGGTCCAGCGGACACTCCCCGATATTGACGTTCTCGATATTGGACGAAATGATCACTCCACACGCGCCAATGTCCGCTGAGCGTTCGAGCTCCTGCGCCGCCGCCTCCGCATCGATCAGGGGGACCGAACTGATCCAGGAAAAGCGCTTGCTGTTGTCCGCACACCATTCTGCCAGCGTGTCATTGAGCATGCGATGCCAAGCAAGGCAGGCGTCCTTTTCGAGTCCATAACCGAAGATATCGGGCCAAGTACCGACGATCTGACGGTCGATACCCTGTTCATCGAGCCAGCCAAGACGCTTGGCGACCGGCTCAACAAGAAGTGGAAAGAACGGCCTAACCTTAAAGCCGTAGTCGAAATGCAAAGCCGGCGTTGCGCCACCGCTCGCAACCAAACGAACCCCGATGTCACTTCCTTTGCGCTCGATCGCATCGAGAAGCTGCGGCGGGATATAATGAGCATGCGTATCGATCGGCACGGGAACTCCCCTTCTGGCATATAGGAATGCATCTCGATGACGCCGCAGGTGCAAGCATTGTGCACTGCGCCGATCTGCCGCTGCATCGCTGGTATGAGATCGTCAGGAAGGCATCGGTCTGGCACGAGATTTGATTGTTCGCAGGAAATGGACTTACACTCCCGCGACAGCGTTCTGCGTCCGGCGCCTCAGAATTGCAATGAAGAACTATCTGACGATCGAAGGGCTTGAGAAACGATTTGCATCTCATGGGCGCGCTGCCTTCAAGGA
>JAEXXW010000108.1 GCA_023405565.1 Pseudomonadota bacterium | reverse complement strand
AGCGTATCCTTCCAGCCGAGATAATCCCAATAATCGACTGAAAGGCTGATCGGCAAAACGGCGGGATCTTTGGCCAGTTCGGCAAGGAGCTTGTCAGCAGCCGGGCAAGACGAGCAGCCCTGACTCGTGAACAACTCGATAACGACACGGGAATCAGCGACAGCCTGACCCGACGTCAGCGCGATGCACGCGCTGCAAATCGCAGCCAGATATGTCGTGAAAAGCCGAAGACGCATGCCGCTTCCGAAGAACACTTGAAATGACGCGGAACCCCGCATCGCTATCGTGGCACACATAATGAACGCCGTCATGTGCCGCCACTCACTTCCCAGTGACAGGCCTAATGCGTCCTCGACGTTCAGCAAAAGTCATCAACGTTTGGCAAAAAAACCACAGGGTCGGCGTCTCTTCAGACGCCGGCCCCACACTCGGCTTCCAAACGAACCCTTATTACGCGGGTAGATTGTGTTGCTTACGCAGCCAGCTGACGCAACACGTACTGCAGGATACCACCGTTCTTGAAATATTCCAGTTCATCCAGCGTATCGATCCGGCAAATTAACGGCACCTGTTTCTTGCTGCCGTCAGCCATCTCGATTTCTGCCGTCAGTGTCTGACGGGGCCGCAAATCTCCCTCAATGCCACGAATGGTGACCCGTTCGTTGCCGGTCAGACCAAGTGTCTGCCACGAAGTCCCGTCTTCAAACACCAGCGGCAGCACACCCATACCGACCAGGTTAGACCTGTGGATACGCTCGAAGCTCTGCGCGATGACCGCACGGACGCCGAGCAGGATTGTGCCCTTCGCCGCCCAGTCGCGAGATGAACCCGTTCCGTATTCCTTGCCGGCGAACACCACGAGCGGGACCTTGTCCTGCTTATAGCGCATCGCTGCATCGTAAATCGGCATCTGTTCCTTGTCGGGATAGTGGATCGTCACGCCACCTTCGACACCCGGCACCATCTGGTTCTTGATGCGGATGTTGGCGAAGGTGCCGCGCATCATCACTTCGTGGTTGCCACGACGCGTGCCGTATTGGTTGAAGTCGATCGGCTTCACGTTGTGATCGACCAGGTATTGCCCGGCGGGCGAGTTCAGCTTGATCGAGCCAGCCGGCGAGATGTGGTCGGTCGTGATCGAGTCGAGGAACAGGCCCATGACGCGCGCATCGACGATATCGGTCGGCGGCGTTGGGCGCGGCTGCATGCCGACGAAGTAAGGCGGGTTCTGCACGTAGGTGGAGTCGTTGTCCCAGCCATAGGTGAGACCGCCGGTCACCGTGATCTTCCGCCAGTTGGCGTCGCCCTTGAACACATTCGCGTATTTCTTGGCGAACAGCTTCTTGGTGACGTTCTTGCGGATGAAGGAATCGATCTCCTTGGTCGTCGGCCAGATGTCCTTGAGGAACACCTTCTTGCCCTGCTTGTCGATACCCAGCGCCGTCTTGCTCAAGTCGACCTGCATCGAACCGGCAATCGCATAAGCGACAACCAGCGGCGGCGAGGCGAGATAGTTCGCACGCACATCCGGGTTCACGCGGCCTTCGAAGTTGCGGTTGCCGGAGAGAACGGCCGCCGCGACAAGATCGTTGCCGTTGATGGTCTTGGAGATGTCCTCCGGCAGCGGACCCGAATTGCCGATGCAGGTGGTGCAACCATAACCGACCAGGTTGAAGCCAAGCTTGTCGAGATCCTTCTGCAGGCCCGAAGCAGCGAGATATTCACCCACGACCTGTGAGCCCGGTGCCAGCGACGTCTTCACCCAAGGCTTTGCCGTCAACCCTTTGGCTGCTGCCTTGCGAGCGAGCAAGCCGGCAGCGATCATCACGCTGGGATTGGAGGTGTTGGTGCACGACGTGATGGCAGCGATGACGACGTCGCCATTGCCAAGATCGTGCGAACGGCCTTCAACCTGCACGCGCTTGTCGAGTTCGTCGGCCTTCTTGAATTCCTTGTCCATCGCCGCGGTGAATTCCGCCTTCACAGCCTTCAGCGCAACGCGATCCTGCGGACGCTTCGGACCGGCCAGCGACGGCTCGACCTTGCCGAGATCGAGCTTCAGCACGTCCGTGAAGAACGGATCCTGCGTCTTCGCCGTCAGATACATGCCCTGCGCCTTGGCATAGGCGGCGACGAGCTTCACGCGATCTTCCTTGCGGCCCGTGTCGCGCAGGAATTTCACCGTCTCGGCATCGACCGGGAAGAAACCGCAGGTCGCGCCGTATTCAGGCGCCATGTTGCCGATGGTCGCGCGGTCGGCGACCGCCAGATCGAGCACGCCGGGTCCGAAGAATTCGACGAACTTGCCGACCACGCCGCGCTTGCGCAGCATTTCGGTAACAGTCAGCACGAGGTCGGTCGCGGTCACGCCTTCCTTCAGCTTGCCGGTCAGCTTGAAGCCGATCACTTCCGGCAGCAACATCGAGAGCGGCTGGCCCAGCATCGCCGCTTCCGCTTCGATGCCGCCGACGCCCCAGCCGAGCACGGCCATGCCGTTGACCATCGTCGTATGCGAATCGGTACCGACCAGCGTATCCGGATAGGCAATCTCGGCATTCTTGGCCTTCCCGCCGACCATGACCTTGCCCTTGGCGGTCCAGACGGTCTGCGCCAGGTATTCGAGGTTGACCTGATGGCAGATGCCGGTGCCCGGCGGCACCACGCGGAAATTATCGAAGGCCTTCTGGGCCCATTTCAGGAAGCGATAGCGCTCCTGGTTCTGCTTGTATTCTTCATCGACGTTCTTCTTGAACGCTGAGTTGTCGCCGAAATAATTCACGATCACCGAGTGGTCGATGACCAGATCGACCGGCACCAACGGGTTGATCTTCTTGGGATCACCGCCCAGGACCTTCATCGCATCGCGCATCGCCGCGAGATCGACCACCGCAGGAACGCCGGTAAAGTCCTGCATCAGCACGCGTGCCGGACGGAAGGCGATTTCGCGATCCGAGGACTTCTTCTTGAGCCAGGCGGCGACGGCCAGGATGTCTTCCTTGGTGACCGTGCGCCCGTCTTCGTTGCGCAGCAGGTTTTCCAGCAGCACCTTCATCGAGAAAGGCAACCGGGAGATGCCTTTCAGACCGTTCTTTTCCGCGACGGGAAGGCTGTAATAGGCGTAGGACTTGGTGCCGACCTTGAGCGTGCGGCAGCAATTGAATGAGTCGAGCGAGGTCATTGGGATGGTCTTCCGTTTGTTCCGGTGCGGGCCAAATCTACTAACGCATTGAAAGAGCGTGGTTTTTGGCGCGCCGGCATCGCGCAGGATCGTATCACGAGTGTCTTGGCAAGAAGCGGTCTAAGGTGCGGCTTATAAAATCTTTTTTTGCGATCTGCCATATGAACCAGCGCCGTCAACAGCATGACAGATTGCGGCAATGCGCATACTCCGGCGGAAAATTGCAGGTGGCTGAATTCAAGTGGCTGAATCGATGACCCTTTTCGCGGACGCGCTGTGCTGCCAACGAGGCGGGCGCCAGGTCTTCGATGACGTGAGCTTTTCTGTCGCATCTGGTCACGCACTCCTTGTGACAGGCCGGAACGGCGCGGGGAAATCTTCGCTGCTGCGCATGATCGCGGGGTTGCTGCGCATGGCCGGCGGCAAACTCACCCTGTCCGGCGGCGACGACGAGCGGACCATCGGCGAACAAGCGCATTATCTCGGGCATCTCGACGCACTGAAACCGGCCCTGTCGGTCGAGGAAAATCTGTCCTTCTGGACGGCCTATCTCGGCGGCAATGGAAAACCGCTCGAGGCACTGAGTGCCGTCGGACTCGATTCGCTGTCGCATCTACCGGCCGCCTATCTGTCCGCGGGGCAGAAACGGCGGCTGTCGATCGCCCGGCTGATCGCGGTGCAACGGCCGCTCTGGCTGCTGGACGAGCCGACGTCCGCGCTCGACAGCAAAGCGCAGGCGATGCTTCTGCAGCTCATGCAGAGTCATCTTGCCGGCGGCGGCATGATCGTTACGGCCACACATCTTCCGCTCGGTCTTGATAGCGCCAGCGAATTGCGGCTGGAACCCGCAGCATGAGCGGTCTTGGTAGCGGTCTTGGCGCCCTGTTTTTGCGCGATATCCGCATCGCCATCCGCATCGGCGGTGGCGCGATGATCGGCGTCCTCTTCTTCATGTCGGTCGTGACGCTGATGCCGTTCGCGATTGGACCCGATCTCGCTTTGCTCACCCGCATCGGCCCGGCGATCCTGTGGCTCGGCGCGCTGCTGGCCAGCCTTCTTGCCCTCGACCGGCTGCTGGCCGCCGATCAGGAGGATGGATCGCTCGATCTCCTCACCATGGGGCCGGCACCGCTGGAGCTTGCGGTCGGCGTCAAGGCGCTGGCCCATTGGCTGACCACCGCATTACCGCTGGTGATCGCTTCGCCGCTCCTGGCACTGTTCCTCAATCTCGACCTGCCTGCCACGGCCGCCGTGACTACGACGCTGCTGGTCGGCACGCCGGCCCTGACCTTCATCGGCCTGATCGGCGCCGCGCTGACC
>JAEXXW010000099.1 GCA_023405565.1 Pseudomonadota bacterium | reverse complement strand
CGCAATGGCGCGGTCCCCTGTCGATCTCTCGGATTGAAGAATGTCAGCAGTACGTCGTAATATTCGCTGCCTTCGCGGTTGAGCGGGCTCTTCTCGACTCCAATGTCGCGCAGCGTCAGCCCCTCGCGCCCGGCTTCCGTAATGACAGGGCTGAAGTTAAAAGCGTTGGTCGCGGCAGAGTTCAGAGCACGCTCTTCCGGAGTCAGTCCGCGATTGCGGATGCTGAAATAGATCTTTCCGAGGAACCGGCTGATGTCCCGCCTCACCTGATCGGGCGGCAACGCCGCATCTGCCGCTGTTCTGGCTTCCACAAGAGCTTCGACATATCGTCGGCTTTGCCAGCTGAACATGCCGCGCAGGTCCGGAACCAGCAGGTCGACCTTGCTTCCATCATACAGCTTTGCGGAACCGGCAAGGACACCCGGCATGGAAACGAATTCGACGTTCTGATCGGACCATTCCCTGACAAGCCATTCGTAGGTCAGAGCCGCGAACGCACCCGACGGCACGATCGCATACATCGGCACTTCCGACCGGCTCAGTGTCCAGACAACCGATTGTGCCTGGTACGGACTCCTCGCGAACAGCTCGCGCAGGGACTCGTTGGAGATTGGCTTCAGATCGCCTTCATGACTGCCATTGACGGTACGCCATGTGGCGTCCCGGCGCGCGGCGCTGATGAAGCTGACACCGATGCGCCCAATGGCGTAAACGAGCTGGGGCGACGGCTGTGGCGTCTTGGCCGGAACGCTCGTCGCATTGCCGGCATCGCCGCCGCAACCACAGCCGCAATCCGCCAGCGTCAGCGATGCGGGTGTCAAATCGCCGGTCCGCGCCTCCGCAAGCGCATCAAGTCCCAAGGCTGCGACCGCACCATTGGTGCCGTGCCTGGTGTCTTGCTGCAATATCGGTGCTTCAAACTCGTTCAAAGTCCCCTCCCGTCTCGTGGCAAACGATGATGACGTTGTCAGTGCATCCAGCGCGGCTCCGACATCGAGCTGTCCCAGCAATTGGGGGGCGGACATGTCCACCTCGCCTTCCGGCCGCACACAATTGTCGAGCAGAATTCTCCTGATGCGAGAGCCGCTCGGTCGAAGGCCGCGGTCAATGTCGCAACTCATCAACAGGCCGGCGACCGCGCTGACGATCGCGGCTGCGAAGCTCGTCCCCGTTGCGCGGCATAATCCACCACCGACACAGGCACTTGGAATCTGGATGCCAGGCGCCGTCAGGCCCTGCCCGCGATGTCCCGGTCCCCAATTGCTCCACAGGACTGGGGCATTGTCGGCGGCGTGCGTTCCGACCGCGATCACGCCCGGAATCGATGCCGGAATGGTGTCGCAAGCGCATCCATCGTTACCGGTCGCGGCGACAAGAATGGCGTCATGCGCAGACGCAACCTCGACAGACCTCAGAAGCGATGCCTTCGCAGCCAGAAGGCCACCTTGCTGGGATGCACTGATATTGATGATCCGGGCACCTGCAGTCACCGCCTGTTCAATTGCTTCGGCCAAGCGCTCCTGCGTGCAAATCGTATTCTCACCGGCATCGAAGATCGGCAACGAAAGCAGCTCACAGGACGGTGCTATACCGGGAACCAATCCATCGGCAGAGCCCGCAATAATCGAACAAATGGATGTCCCATGTTCAAGCGCCCCTGCCGGCGCCAGATGCTCAGCGGCGATAGATGATCGATCCACCGGCCCGTCGAGAACGGCGATCTTGACCTCTGGATGGCCGCGCGTGAGCGCCCAAAGCCTGTCCAATCCCGGCAGCAGCGCCATCATTTCCTCAGCCGTGGACGGCACAGACACGCACCCTCACCCCGCTATTATTCAACCTATACGTGTATATATACATAATTACCGAAATGGTTGTCTACAGAATATTTTCCTTCCAGTGACAATTTTCCTGACGCCGGCCGCTGACGCCACGGCGTCACTCTGCTTGGCTATTTGCGATTTGCTATTTGTGCGCCCGACTGTCGGCTATGTCGGCACGGCTTCGCCGCGTTCGGGAGGAAAGCACCGGCAATGAGTACAATTCCGCCAAGCGCGATGCCGCGGATCATGTTAATCAGGAGAGCGTCGAGTCGCGTGCGTTTCCCCCCCTCATGGATTGTCCCGCATGCATCCGCTCTCCTACACCGCCACCAATTGGCAGAAATGGCTGCCCCCGCTCGCCGTCATCGGCGTGGTGGCTTGCTTCATTCTCTTCCGCACCGATCCGACCAGCGAGCGTGCCCTGTTTGCCGCCCTCCTTGTCATCTACATGCTGCATCAGACCGAAGAGCATTTGTGGCCCGGCGGTTTTCGCCAGTTCGCCAATGCCCATGTCTTCAAGAGCGGGAACGATGATTTCCCCGTCAATGAAGGCGGCGTAGCGCTGGTCAATATTGGCTATGTCTGGCTGCCGATCGGCCTTGCCGCCCTGTTTCCGGAGCCGCTGCGCTGGCTCGGCCTATGCTGGGTCGGTCTGACACTCGTCAACGCGATTACCCATATCGTCACGTCGATCCGTTTCCGGATCTACAATCCCGGCCTGGTGACCTCGATCGTACTATTCCTGCCCTTCACGATCTGGGTGCTGGTACGCGAGGTTTCCACCGGAATGTTGTCGGGCTGGCAGGTTGTGCTGATCCTCGTCCTTGGCCTGATGCTGCACATCCCGATCGCGGCTCTGTTCGTCGTGCCGTTTCGCCGTGCGCGCGAAAAAGCGAGAATGAGATCGACACAAAGTGCATGATGCACCTCGACATCGCTCGCCCTATATGAGCGGGCATGAATGATGTCCGGCAAAATCACGCCCTCTCCCGTTTCGAACTCGAAGTTGACGGCCACATTGCGTTCGCAAGCTATCGCCAGTCCGGCGATGTGTTGACGATGACGCATACGGAGACGCCGTCAGCGCTGCGCGAACGCGGCATCGGCGAGCGTCTCGTCGTCGGCACGCTACAACAGATGCGCGCGCAGGGACTGAAAGTGCGGCCCCTATGCTCGTTCGTCCGGCATGTGATATCGAGACATCCTGAATTCCAGGATCTTCTTGCCCAGGATTCCCTTGCCTAAAGGCTCCGCACATGACCGATGCCGTCATCGACAATCCGGCCGAACATCGCTTTGAACTGAAAGTGGGCGATCACCTGGCCCTTGCCTATTACACATTGGCGCCCGGCATCATCACCTTCACGCATACCGAAGTGCCACACGAATTGTCGGGCCAGGGCATCGGCTCAAAGCTCGCGCGCGGCGCGCTGGAACAGGTCCGCTCTCGCGGCCTGAAGGTGATCCCGAAATGTCCCTTCATTTCGGCCTTCATCGCTAAGCACGACGAATTCGCCGATTTGCTGGCCTGATTTCCCGTGCCGACCTACAGACTTGCCATCTTCGATCTCGACGGCACCTTGGCCGACAGCTTTCCATGGTTCCTGCGGATCGTGAACGATGTCGCACGCGAATTCGACTTCAGGCACATCGAACCGAATGACGTTGCGGCCTTGAGGCGAATGGGTTCACGCGAGATCCTGACATTTCTCGGTGTGCCGCTCTGGAAAGTCCCGATGATCGCCACGCGGATGCGCGCCCTTAAGCGCTCGCATCTGAATGACATCAGGCTCTTCGATGGCACCGCGACGATGTTGCAGGCTTTGAGCACAGCAGACATCGCATTGGCGCTGGTGTCTTCGGACAACGAGGTCAATGCACGTCAGCAGCTTGGCCCGGAAAATGTGGCGCTGTTCAGCCATTTCGATTGTGGTGCCACGCTGTTCGGCAAGGCATCCAGGTTTTCGCGCCTCGTCAAACGTACGGGCGTTTCGCCACACCAGACCATCGCCATTGGTGACGAGGTCCGGGATTTCGAGGCGTCGCGCGCGGCGGGCATTGCATTCGGCGCCGTGAGCTGGGGTTATGCCGATCCGGACATGTTGAGGACGCTCAAACCGGAGCATTTTTTCAACAATTTTGATGACATTGTCTTTGGCGTGTCAGGCCAAAAAAGATAATCCCCGGATGCCGGCTTTCGCATAACATGGGCGGGTGCCGCGTCGTTCATTTCAAGAGGCGTAATGTCCGCTCCGTCCAAGACCGCCCCCGTTCTTATCACCGGCTGCTCCAGCGGCCTCGGGGAAGCCACCGCCCTCCTGTTCCGCGAGGCGGGTTATCTGACCATTGCCACGGCACGTGATCCGTCCAAGCTCGACAGACTTTCCGCGGCGGGGTGCGAAATCCTCTCGCTCGACGTGACTGACGAGGCCTCACGGCAAGCCGTGGTTACCGAAATCACAAAGCGGCATGGCCCCATCGGCGTGCTCATCAACAATGCCGGCTACGGCCAGTACGGCCCCCTGGAAGAAATCTCGCCGGAGCTGGTACGCCGTGCGTTCGAAACCAATGTGTTCGGGTTGCTTCGCATGTCGCAGCTTGTGTTGCCCGGCATGCGCAATGCAGGGCGCGGCCGTATCGTCAATATCTCGTCGCTGGCCGGTCGCGTGACCGCGCAAGGCGGCGGCGTCTATCACATGACCAAATACGCGGTTGAAGCTCTGGCCGATGCCATGCGCGCCGAGGTGAAGACCTTCGGCGTCGATCTCGTCAACGTTTTGCCGGGACCGTTCGTGTCGCCCTACCGCGACAAGGTCATTTCCAATATTCCGGATCTTGGACCGACATCCCCCTATCGCGTCTACAGGCGCAACGTCGGCGCCTATATGCTGCATTTCCTCAATCCGAAGACCTTCGGCACGATGCCGCTGGAGAAAGTGGCGCGCGCGGTGTTCAAGGCCGGTACCACCGCCCGCCCGCGCACACGCTACAATGTCGGCTTCTGGGCCAATTTCGGTCCGGTGGGGCGCTACCTCGCGGGCGACCGCGTCGTTGACTGGTTCATGTCAAAGGAAATTCCACACGACACGCTGCGCAGGGACGCGCCGTAACCGGCAGTCAGCTTCCGTCGCGCTGCAACCACCAGCCATCGGCGATCGGACGCTGTAGAAGGGCCTTCGGCCGTCCGGCCGCAGCCGCGTCGAGATCGCCGTCGATCACTTCGGCATGACGCGATGCGTCGCCGCGCACGAAGCTCTTGCCGAAGCCGCTCACCGAAAGGCCGCTGGCATGAAACAGGAACTGCACCGAACGATGGCCGCGGCTAACGCTGATGATGGAGGCCTCACGCATCAGGTCCCGGTAGTCGGCAATGCGTTCCGGCGGCACATGGGCACGCGCCGGATCGTCCGGATCGCTCCAGTTCATGCCAAGACGATTCAGCGCCGGATCGCGCCGGAGCATCTCGGTAATCTCGTCCATCGTCTTCCGGTGCTTTTCCCAATGCGCGATCATCGCCTGGTCTGTTGGCGCCCTTGGACCTGGGTCGAACATTGCGGCCGTCATCATCACCGGTAGCGCGAAGGCGCCGGCAACGGCCAGCAAGGCGATCCCCACAAAAATGGCAATCGTTCTCAACGTCATGGGTTGTACAACCGAGGCAAAGTCATCGTGATTTGGCCGTCATAGTCGAATATCGCAATCTGACCGCACGGCTATGTCGGCGCGCGGCGCCGCCACGTCAACGCATTGGGACAGGAATGCAATGGCAAAAATCGCTCCCTTCTTTATGGCCGTTGGCCTGCTTTTCACCATGGCGGTATCTGCTTCGGCACAAACTCAGGGGCAGGATCCGGCTGCCATTGTGACCGTCATCTACCAGAAGGTCTCGGCCGGCAAAGGCGACAGCGGCGGGCAGTTCCTATGGCTCAAGGCCAAAGACCGGGCCCGGACCATGTCAAAATCCCTACTCGCCTTGTGGGCCAAGGCCGATAAACACGAAAAGCCGGGCGAAATGGGCCCGATCGACTTCGACCCGGTGACCAATTCGCAGGACCCGCAGGTCCGCTTTTTTGACGTTAAGACCGAAAAACAGAGCGACACCACCGCGACCGTGGCGGCAACCTTCGGAGCCCGGCGCAACGAACCGACCGTGACCGTTCGCTATGATTTCGTCCACGAGGGCAAGCTGTGGAAGATCGATGATATCCGCGGCGAGGTCGAAAAGACGCCGTGGTCGGTGCGCGCCATGCTGACGGAATTCCTCAAGAATTAAAGAATTTTCCAAAAGCGTGAACCTGAATCCTCGTCTCGCGCGTTAGCTTTTTTCCGAAGGTCGCGGAAGACGTGACCGGTAGCCATGGACAAGCGCACCGCGCCACGTTCGCCTCGGCCGCAAAAAGCGGAACAGGGAAACTCGTCCGGGAGGCTGCCATATGGCTCAATTCCACGTTCTCAATCCGGCCGACACTGCCAGCGCCACATTGCCGGCCGTTCGTCACATCTCATTCTCGGACTTGCGGGATGCGCTGGCGCGCGGCTGGGACGACTTTGCCGCCTGGCCAACCCACGCCATCTTCCTGTGCCTGATCTACCCGCTGGTCGGTCTCGTCTTCGGCGGTATGGCGCTTGGCTATTCGGTGCTGCCACTCCTGTTTCCGCTTGCGACCGGCTTTGCCCTGCTCGGCCCCATTGCGGCGCTGATGATGTATGAACTGAGCCGCCGCCGCGAGATCGGCCAGGAGGCCTCGCTCAAGGCGGCGTTCAGTGTCATCCGCTCACCGTCATTTCCGGCGATTGTCGCAATCGGCCTTTTGCTGATGGGCCTGTTCATTCTTTGGCTGGTGGTTGCGCAACAGCTCTATCAGTCCCTGTTCGGCATCTATGCCGCGCCGGATTCGATCCCCGTCTTCATCCGCGAAGTCTTCACCACGGAAGCCGGCTTGAAACTGATGGTCTACGGT
>JAEXXW010000061.1 GCA_023405565.1 Pseudomonadota bacterium | reverse complement strand
CGAAGCGGCCTTGCGCGAGCTGGCCGAAGAAACCAGCATCCATTCGGTGACGAAACTTGCCGAGATTTCCGACTGGCTAGCCTACGACATTCCCGGAAACATCGTCGGCAAGGCATGGAAGGGAAAGTATCGTGGGCAAAAACAGAAATGGTTCGCCTTCCGCTTCACCGGCAACGAGAAGGAAATCAACATTCTCAATCCGGTCGGCGGTCACAAGCCCGAATTCGTCGAATGGCGTTGGGAGCCGATGCGCAATCTTCCCTCGCTGATCATCCCGTTCAAACGCCCGGTCTATGAAACGGTGGTAAGGGAATTCGCCCGGTTCGGATGATGGCGCATGCTCGCGCCCTGGCAATGGGCTGGCGCGCAAGATGTTCAGCCAGAAAAGTCTCTATCGCTGCATCCACGCCGACATGCCCGACCAGGGATCATCGTGGGCGGCTTCTGCGCCCCCTGGATCCATGGCGAAAGAGCGGCATTGAAAGAGTTTTGATTTTTATACTTTCATCCGTTACAGCGGCCGCCGTACCAGCGGCAGTTTTGTGCCGCCGATCTCGATCATGTCCGCCTCGACGCCAAACACATGAGCGATGCGCTCTGTGCTGAGAGCTCCAGCTGGCTTGTCATCTGCGACCACGCGGCCTTTCTGCAGAACGATCACGCGATCCGCGTAACGCGCCGCAAGGGCGAGATCGTGCACGACCGCCAGCACCGCGCCCTTCTCATGCGCGGCCTTGCGTAACAGCTCCATCACCACGAACTGGTGCCGCGGATCGAGTGACATGGTCGGTTCGTCGGCCAGCACGATCGGCGCCTGCGTCGCCAGTACGCGCGCCAAAGCGACACGCGCGCGCTCGCCACCCGATAATGTGGTGACGATGCGATCCGCAAAGGCCTTGGTGCCGGTCATCTCCAGTGCATGCATGACCGCATCGCGATCCTGTTGAGACACCGGCGAGAATGGATCGGCATGCGGATAGCGTCCGAGCGCGACGATCTCTCCGGCCGGCAATGGCCACGAGAAGTCATGGCCCTGCGGCAGATAGGCGAGGCGCCGCGCGCGCTCATGCGCTGGAATGGATGACAGGGATCGGCCTTCGATCTCGACATGGCCGAACGCCGGCACAAGTCCGGCCAGTGCCTTGATCAGTGTCGTCTTGCCGGCGCCGTTCGGGCCGACCAGCGCCACGAATTCATTCGCATGCAGGGCAAGGCTGACACCATCGACGATCGTGCGGCCGCCGAGGCGAACGGCGATGTCTTTCGCTGTCAGGAGCGCTTCGGTCATGCCGGGCCTCCTTCCAGGAATTTCCGTTCGCCGAAGATCATCGACAGGAAGAACGGTACGCCGATGAGGGCCGTGACGACGCCGACCTTCAACTCGATCGCGGACGGCACGAGGCGAACGGTGATGTCGGCAGCGAGCAGCAGGGCCGCGCCGGCCAGCGCGCCGGGCACCATCACCCGTGCCGGATCGTGCTTCACATAGCGGCGGACGAGATGCGGCGCGACAAGGCCGACAAAGCCGATGGCACCTGCAACCGCGACGGCCGCGCCGACACCAAGACCCGTGCCGCCGACGACCATCAAGCGCAACCGCTTCAGATCGACGCCCAGCGATGCCGCCGCATCTTCACCCAGTGTCAGTGCGCGGAAGGCGCGGGCCGGAGCGAGCAGGATGATCCAACTCGCGATCATGAACGGCATGGCGATCAGCAGGTGATCGCGCGAACGATCTTCCAATGAACCCAGCAGCCAGAAGGCGACCTCCAGCGCGATGAACGGATTGGGTGCGAGATTGAGAATGAGCGCGGTAGCGGCACCGGCGAAGCTTGCCAGAGCGAATCCCGCGAGCAGCACGACGGTGAGGCTGGTGCGTTGGCCGGCGATCAGCACCAGGGCACCGACGGATGCGAGGGCACCGAGGATGCCGGCGATCGGCACCAGCAGCGACGTTGCCGACGACAGGCCGAAGGCGATGATGAAGGATGATGCCGCGGCGGCCGCCTGCGGCGCACCGAAGACGGCAGGCTCGGCCAGAGGATTGCGGAACAGCCCCTGCAACGCTGCGCCGGAGAGCCCGAGCGTTGCGCCGATCAAAGCAGCCAGCAATGTGCGCGGCAGCCGGATCTCGCGGACAATGATCGCCGCCGGCCCGTCGCCGCTCCAGAGGGCCGACAGAGCTGTGCGCGCCGGCAGCCCGGCCGGCCCGACCATCAGCGAGACCAGCATCAGGATCAGAACGAGCGCGACGAGTGCCGCATTGAGCCGCAGGGCGGATTTCGTTATCGCTTGCATGATGAGAACGGACTATGCCTGCATGAGATGGTTTGCGCCAGCAAGCGTGCGGCTTGCGCTGTGCACGGCTTTGTGTGCAGTGACGTGTATGAATCTGGCGCATGCGGCCGATGCGCCGAAGCGGGTTCTATCCTTCAATCTGTGCGCCGACCAGCTTGTGGTGGCGCTGGCCGATCCCGAACAGATCGCTGGGCTGTCGCCCTATGCCGCCGATCCGTCCTTGTCGGTGGTTGCCGACAAGGCCCGCCATTTCAAAAAGGTCGATTGGCAGGCGGAATCCACCATCCTCTTGCAACCCGATCTTGTGTTGGTCGGGCCGAATGATCGCTCGGTGACGCGCCGTATGCTGTTGTCGCAAGGGTTGCGTGTGGAGGAGACGCCGTTCGTCAGCGATCTCGATTCAGCGCGTAAACAGATCCGCGATATGGCGGCGTTGCTCGGCCATCCGGAGCGCGGCGAAGCCTTGCTCGCCGATCTCGAGCGTGCGCGTCAGCGTCTTGCCGCCGTGGCCCGCAAGGATGGCAAGACAGCGCTGGTGGTCGAGCGCGGCGGTTACACGCAGGGGCCGTCAAGCCTTGCTGCAACGCTGCTTGCCGAGGCGGGCTTGCAACCGCCGGCAGGCGCACCCGCGGGCTATGGTGGCTTTATCCCGCTCGAGAAATTTCTGGTACTTAAGCCTGATCTTGTCTTCCTGAAAGATCCACCAAATTCTGCGACCGATCAGGGCGCGATGTTTCTCGTCCATCCGGCCTTGCGCGATCTCTATCCGCCGGAGCGCCGCGTTGCCTTGCCGACACGTTATACGATGTGCGGCGGGCCAGCGCTCGTCGCGGCGTTCGATTATATGGCGGATGAGATGGCGCGGGTGCATTAAAACGCGCGCCATTCCGCGATGATCGCCGCGATGGCATCGAGACCGTCGGTGAGCGCGGCCGGGCCGGGCTGCAGGATCAGCGGCGACTTGATCTCATATAGCCATCCGTCTCGCACGGCCGGAATAGCATCAAAACCGGGCAGCGCTGCAAATTTGTCCGGTACGAATTTCTTGCCGCACCATGAGCCGATGATGATATCTGGCGCGGCAGTGATGACGGCCTCCGGCGTGACGATGCGTTCGGTGGCGGGCTTTTTCTTCGACAAGTCTCGAAAGACATCGATGCCGCCGGCAATCTCGATCAGCTCCGACACCCAGCGGATGCCGGAGATCATCGGCTCGTCCCATTCCTCGAAATAGACGCGCGGCTTGCGATCATGCATCGCCGATGCCGCGCGCGTATCGTCAAGCTTTGCCTGCAATGCTGTCGCCAGCGCTTCGGCCTTGCTGCCGGCATCGACAAGCGCGCCGAGTGTGCCGATCATCGCGAAGATGCCTGCAATGTCGCGCTGGTTAAAGGCATGGACCGCGACGCC
>JAEXXW010000023.1 GCA_023405565.1 Pseudomonadota bacterium | reverse complement strand
GCGTAACAGCGCCTCAGTACAGCATGATGGTATCGATTGGCGAAGCCGGCAGCGCCACAATCGGGCAGATCGCACAGGCGATCCACGTGTCCAGCCCATTCGTTACCGCCGAAGTCGGCAAACTTATTAAGCAAGGCATCATCAACCGCCAACCGAACGAAGCCGATGCCCGCAGCTCTCTGCTGACGCTGAGCCCCCATGGCAGGGACCTGATCCATCAGCTTGCGCCTTATCGACGAACTGCGAACGATATCATATTCGGCTTCCTTTCCCCCACTGAAGCACAGCACTTCTCGAAGACGGTGGAGCAGCTGTACGCCAATTGCGAACGGGCCCTGCACGAATTGGATTCGCCGCGTTGGCGCAAAGCCTTCAATCCGCACGAGCCAACGGCTAAGCGCCGACGCCCCCCTAAACACACAAAGTCAGCGCCCCCCTGACTATTGATACAGTCATAAAGACGACGTGGGCCGTGCGCGTCGCTCGCACAAAACAAGATGCCCCGATGGCAAGTGACCCCAAGCTTCTTCAGCGGAGCACACCGTCACCCAACGATGGCAGGCAATCTCTTAAGCGGCAACAGCACACACAGCCTCAGGAGGCTAACGTCACCTCTAACATCGTTTCAATATGGACTGATGCTAACAATTGCAGAATCTCTCCTGCATCAATCGCAGGAGACTTCCCTTGCCGACCGCATCATCGCGCCGCAGCTCACTGAGCGCTGCCACTTCAACTGAAGAGCAACTCGCAACCTTTACCGCACCGACCCGTCTTCCCTTCATTCCGGAAGAAACGCTAAAGCGCCATGACGCCTATTGCGCGGTCGACACTCGCTTTCGTCGCACCGCACGCCTTCTGCAAAGCCCCTGGCTGAAAAAGAACGGCATTCCCGCTCGCAACTCCACCCGTCCGCGCATTGACCAAGAGGCGGTCGTAATCGGCGGCGGTCAGGAGCCTGCTTCATCCCGGGATGGAGAACGGTCGAATGAGCGCAACTCCACCTCCTCTTCTCCTCTCTTCTCACCGATGAAGCCGCACGCGCCGGTCTCAATTTCCTCGACCCTTCCATTCATTTCCTCGTCCGTCAGGAACTCCTCCTTCGTAAAAAAGGCGCCGCATACGACGAAAATCGCTTAATCGGAAATGCACTCTCCTCCATGCAGTTGATGACCGATGGCATTGGACCTTGACCTCGCCTCATCCATGTTCCGCCAACTCCTCCCAGACTTCGTCGACCGCGTTCATCTCATTACATTCGAACATTCACCCGGCCGTCGCGACGAACGTTTCCTCAATGACGGCGCGGCGTTTGACCTGCCGTTCATGTTACATCCACCAACGGAAAATCCGGGGTTATCTTCATCGAAGTCAAATACTCCGAAGACATGACAGGCCCCACTGCCCGGCTTCGTCCTCGTTATGATGAAGTCTCGCGCTCCTGCAGTCTTTTCGAAAGCCCGGACAGCACGGTCCTCCGCACTGAGGCCGTCGAGCAGCTCTGGCGTGAACACATGCTCACCCACCTCTGCGTCGATCAGCAGATCACGCAACGCGCCGTCTTCATGGCAATCGGCCCCAAGCTTCGCCTTCCAGCGAAGCGCGTCCGAATTTCGGGATTATTTTTCAGATGGAGAGGCACCGTTTGATCGGTTTTTTTGACCCGAAGCGGACGCGAGACGATGGATATATCGCCGGACTGGCCGACGTGTCGTGTTCTACATTAGTGCTGAGCTTCACTTGAGGCTGGAGGCTGCTGCTTAGAGGGCCACACTGCCTGGAACATCGCAAACATGAAGGCGGTGGTCAGACCGAACAGCAGCACTCCGGCGAGCGACTGCAGGACACCCATCATTTGCCAGTGCGGCGGCAAGACAATATTTCCGGCTCCGAACCCTGTCATTGCGCCCAGCGAATAGAGCATTGCGGATTTCGCGGTGGGAAGCGCACCCAGTGAAAGGTAGGCGAGAGCCCATGCAATCGCCTCCAGCCCGTGCAAGACGACAATCAGCAAGACGGCCACAGTCATGAGTTCGGCAAAGCGGATCATGAAGCGGCGGCGGATTTTTATCTCCCGCAAGAAGAAGGTGAATGCATCGTAGATGAACGCAAGGCCGAAGACGTGAATAACGACGTTCAACAGGATCAATGGCAGGCTCCAGGCCCAGTCAGCGCCCCAAGGGGCAGCATCCAGAATGTCCATCTCGTGCTGCCTCTCTATCTCGACATTGCTGATATGTTTTCCAGTTGATCGGTCGGACCCGGGCGATGCTCGGTCATAGCCTGTCCCTCGCTCAAACGTCGCTTGATCATGCCCACGACCGTGGTGATATCCTCGAAGGCACGATCGTGCGGGTCGTCGCCGATCGACTTCAGCTTGGTCAGATCGAAGACCATGATTCTGTCGCGCTCGAATTCGCTGCGATATGGCTCGATAGCGGGATTGATTTCGCCAAGCCGGGGCACGCCGCCCCAAATCAATTTCGACAGATCCAGTGCCTTGTCATCCTGTGACACAAAGAGGGCGATCCGCGGTCTGGCGGCGCCCATGCGTTTGATTTGCGTACGGAAGACATCGACATCCACGTCAGGGGCGACCAGCATGGCGTCTTTGAGCTTGTCTCCGTTGGTCCTTGCCTGCGCAGCCCGCATGGAGCGCCCTCGTAAGGCCTCCAGTGTCACCCAGTTGCCCATCGAGTGGGCCAGGATCGAAATCTCCTTCACGCTCGAATAGCCCGCCAGCATACCAAGCAGGTCTTCAAGCGCATCCCGGGAGTAGTTCGCGCTTTCCCGGTCATAAGTGTAGGCGCGCAGCCGGATCTCGCCGCGTGACGGCCAGGTGAACAGCACAGGGATCACTGGCGCTTTCGAATCATGCACGATTTGCGCAAATCGGTAGACCGCATCATCGAAGCGGTTGTTAAAGCCGTGCACAAAGACCATCACCTTGCTGCGGCCGGTCTGCTTCGCAGTGTTTGCGATGGCGGCTGCGAAATCCTTCTTGTCAATATAGTCGGCTGATACGGTCACGAAGTTCCGGCTTGGATCGCCGGGAACAACAGCCGGCCATTGCACCTCGCCAATCTTGCGGTTGGCGTCGGGAGGAATGGAGACGGCGATCGATGCATAGGAGACGCTGTCAGCACGTTCACCGTTAAACATCTCGCCGGGATCGGCGGGTGCGCGGCGGCGGGTGGTGGCCACCAGCACGGGCACGCGCGAAGTGCCCGGTGTTGTTTCCGTTACAGGGATCAGCACACCCTGGAGTGACCGATCGGAACAAGCGCCACACATAAAGGCCACGCCCAAGAGAACCAAGGCAAGGTGATGTCGCGACACACTCGGTTCTCCAAATTTTACTCGTAACGCTATCTCGGACGATGGATCAGCTGTCTCCCATCGTATGGCCATCGCGCCCCAACCGGCAAGAAAGAGCGCGATGTCGTGGCTCGCGACATTGTCCAGCCTAGCCGCGGGGGCTGGCCTTCCGTCTTGCGGCGATAGTCACCACATGCGCATGCGTCAGCTCGTAGATCTGCTGTCGAACGAACGCCTGTAATTGCGGTGCGTTGTCTATGGTCGCGTGTCTCAGCTGGGTCTGGCTGGACAGGTCAATATTGCTGAATTCTCCTGGAAACCCGGCCGGTTCGACAGCCGTGCGGCCGAAGCCATTGAGCTGATAGAAATTGAAGAAGCGGCCAACGTTGCCCGGCACCACGAGATTTTCCGTGATATCGAAGGTCACTGCGAGATCGACCGGAATGTTTTCGCCCGCCAGCCGTTGAGCCACTTGCACGACCGCATCCGAGCCAAGGGAGTGGCCGATCAGGATGATATGCGCGTCATCGCCGTTCTGGTGGCCCGTGATGATATCGTGCGAAATCTGATCGATATCGGTCCAGCTCCAAAGAGACACATTGCTGTAACCTTGTGTTTTCAGCTGGGCGGCCATCTCGTCCATGCCGGTGGAAAAAACCCCGAACAAGCCCCGGATCAGGTAGATCTGCGCGTGCTCCTGTTGCGTTGCCCGGGAACGGCTGTGCCCTTTCTGGGACCAGCCGTCACTCGCGAGAGGCACAAGCAGCGCGACCACGAGCAGAAATCCAACGATTGAGCGACGCATGAAAGCCCCCCCCGATCGACTTGTCCGAGCCGCCTCAAGAGCGATTTTTCCCAACCCCTCGGACAACCATCCAAGCTGCACCAAACAACGGCTTTCATAGCATCATTGGCCAGCCGAAAATTGCCATTTCGCGCCAATCGAAGGGATGCTCACTTTCGCGTGCCGGAAAATCAAAGCCGAAGATGCGCTGCATATCAGGCTTTCATCTTGCTTCTCATCGAGAGCGATAGACGCATCTATCGGGTCACTGCACGGTCACACTCACCTGGACGGAAGACGACCCGCTACCGCCAGGACCGCTCCCGGTAATCGTGAACGTGAAGCTATCAGAGCCAGTGTATCCAGGTTGTGACTGGTACATGACAACATCTCCCCCGTTGGTCGAAGCGGCCCCGTTGGCGGCAGGCGCGCTTATGACAACGGACGTGATGATGTTTGTTCCGCCAGTACCCGTGTCGATACGACAGACTTCACCACTGCTGACTGACATCGAGGTGCTTGTATTCGACCCGAGATACGGAATGGACCACGGCATGACCCCACATTCCGCGTATGCCGGCACGCACCAGCCCAGGAATATCAGGGCAAACACGATGTTCCGTCTCATTGATTACTTCCTTCTCGCAAACGAAGAAATTGCTCTTTTGGCGCTTCGTCATGGTCCTGCGTCGGAGACCAGCCGTGGTTGCGCTGGGCACAAGCAGCGCGGCCAAGACAGGTATCAAACGATTGAGCGTTGTGGCTGCCGGACGAAGGCCCCCACTTTCATAGCGTCATCGGGCAATCGAAAATTGCCATTTCGCGCCAATCAAAGGGATTGTTCGCTTTCGTTTGCCGGAAAACCCATTGCCGAAGGGGGAGCGGGCTTACCGTGGTCTCCATTGCTCACGAAATTCCCGTGGCGTTGTCCCGGAAATCCGGCGGAAGGCGCGAGCAAAGTGGGCGGGGTCCGCATAGCCACAAGAGAATGCAACGTCGATAATCTTGGCGTCTGTATCGCGCAGGCGTTTAGCGGCAGTCTCAAATCGGACCACATCGACCAATCCCGAGTATGACAGGCCCATATTTGAAAGTTTCCGCTGAAAGCTCCTGACGCTGATGCCGGCCATCTCGGCGATCTCGGTGATGGTTGGAACTCCTTCATCCAGGTAGGATGGCAACATCAGTTTGAGTGTGCGGACAATCTCATTGGGAAATGTCTGCGCTTCTTCCTCGCATGGGTTTGGCGGTAGCTCATTTGCGAGGTTAGGCAGGCTGAGTTGCGAAACGTGCACATCAATCCATGAGGCGTGTTGGCCCGACAGGAAGCGGGTGTTTGGCCAAGAAGCCTGAGTTTGGAGACCAGGCATGTAATTGGCTTCAAAGGCGATTGTTGAGGGATTCCAATCCGATCCGGTGAACTGTCTTACGATATGCACGATAAAAATGTTCTGGAGCCATTGCGAGTGTTCAAGATGCGGCAGGCCGCTTGTCCCAATGAGCCTGCTGCAAATTCTGACGTAATCGTCACAGCGCTCCAGCCATAGATTCAAAATCGTATCTTCAAGCGGCGCCCATTTGCACGCTTGCTGTAGCGCGACAAACAACGTCGGGGAGTGGTCGATGATGGCTCGGAGTTTTTCGCTCAGATGGCAGAACTGCAGCTGCAGCGACGCTTGGAAGCCGAAATCCGTGATGCCTTGCGATTTTTGTGCGGCTTCGGCGAATCGGATGGCCGGCAATAATGGAATGAAGTGATCGGCCTTCTCCTCCAAGGAGGTTGGAAGACCGAACCTGGCCAGAAACGCTTCAGTCGGCGCGCCAATCTCGTCATGAATAACGGTGAAAGGAATCAGGAATTGGCAACGCATTACAGGAATGCCGTTCATCATGTCGCCCCCCAAACTAGACCGCGAAATTACTTACACACTTTTCTCAATGTCGCGCTGGCATGGAAGCAGCGGCTAGCTACAATCTTCCATCTCTTGAAATGCCATTGTTGCAACGCAGCGTAACGCTTAGTCTGTAGTCAGGTCCCGCCGGCCAGTTCATCACATCAAACGGGTTTTTGGCGGCTTATGGCCAGACGGCTGGCCCGCTTCAGGAATAAATCAACAAGAACAACGACCAAACGAGGTGGCAAAGGTTTCCGCCTTTTCATGACGCGCCTATGAAGCCCGTCCATATGCCTTCCCGATACGCGGTGCGAGCGGCCATTGCTGCATTGCTGCAGGACGGTGGCGCATCGCTTCAGCGGACAGCAAATCAATTGGGAGTGAGCGCGCGTTCGCTTCAGCGTCATCTTGGCGAGATGGGCACCAGTTACAGTGAAATGGTTACGGAAGTTCGTCTCGACGCGGCCTGCCATCTGCTCGTGGAGTCCAATGCGCGGATTTCAGATATCGCCTTGCGTCTCGGCTATGCCGGCCCCAGCAGCTTCAGCCGCACCTTTATGCGTTTGATGAAAATTCAACCCGTTATTTATCGGCGGCAACAAAGGAATGGCAAGGCGCTGCACGACAAGAGTTCGCCTGTGGTCGGCCGGTGTTGAGGCGCGATTGGCGCGAAATGGCAAGACTCGTCCTCCTGATTGGCACGAAATGGTTAAATGAAACGCACCTCTTAGGGAGGGAGGAGAGCCAATGATGATGCCTCGTGCTGCCCTGATGGCCATTGCCGCAGCCGGCCTGATCTGCATACCCGCCGCGCTTTTCGCGCAATCCGCATCCGAGACGAAGCCGCACGTCCCTCTTGAGAAATCTATCGGACAGTCGAAGCCGGAGGTCGTCCCGTCGCTGTTTGTGCTCAATTCGAGAGGCGCCAGCCTGAAAGACG
>JAEXXW010000697.1 GCA_023405565.1 Pseudomonadota bacterium | reverse complement strand
GCACGGCACCGCAGAAGGGCGCCATTGTCGAGGTCAATGCCGAGACCGATTTCGTTGCACGCAACGATCATTTCCAGGGTCTTGTGAAGCTGATCGCCGACGCTGCCCTGCACACTGGCGGCGACCTCGAGAAGCTGAAGGCCGCCAAGGTCGGCAGCATGACCGTCGATGAGGCGATCGCCTCGGCGATTGCCACGATCGGCGAAAACATGTCGCTGCGCCGCACGGCTGCGCTCTCGGTCAATCAGGGCGTCATCGGCACCTACATGCACAATTCGGTGTCGGAAGGCCTCGGCAAGATCGGCGTGATGGTCGCGCTTGAGTCGACTGGCGACGTTCAGGAATTGTCGGCTTTCGGTCGTCTGGTCGCGATGCATGTCGCTGCCGCCAATCCCGTTGCTGTCGATCCCGCTGGCGTTCCGGCCGATGTGATCGCCCGCGAAAAGAGCGTGCTGGCGGAAAAGGCCAAGGCGCAGGGCAAGCCGGACAATGTGGTCGAGAAGATCGTCGAATCTGGCCTCAAGACCTACTTCAAGGAAGTCTGCCTGCTGGATCAGCCGTTCATCCATGAAAGCGACAAGACCGTTGCCCAGGCCGTGAAAGCCGCCGAAGGCAAGGTCGGTGCGCCGATCAAGGTTGTCGGCTTCGTGCGCTATGCGCTTGGTGAAGGCATCGAGAAGCAGGAATCGGACTTTGCGGCGGAAGTTGCCGCGGCAGCAGGAACGAACTGAGCCGGACGCGAGAGCGAGGACGGTCGCAGCATGGCCGAAGCGGTCTATGGACGTGTGATCGTCAAGCTGTCGGGCGAGGCTTTGGCCGGTTCGGCCGGATTCGGCGTCGATCAGTCGATTGTCGAAGCCATCGCCGCTGACATCGTGGCTGCCCATCGCATGGGCGTCGAACTCGGCATCGTTGTCGGGGGCGGTAATATCTTTCGTGGCGTCGAAGTTTCGGGACGCGGTGTATCGCGCCCTACCGGCGACACCATGGGTATGCTGGCGACGGTGATGAACAGCCTCGTTCTCGAGGCTGCCATTACCCGAAATGGTGCTCCCGCGCGGACCTTGTCGGCGGTTCCGATGCCGACCGTATGCGATCATTTCTCCAGGCAGCGCGCCCTCGACCTGATCGGTGAGGGGAAGGTGGTCATCCTTGCCGGCGGCACCGGAAACCCTTTTTTCACAACCGACACGACCGCGGTGCTTCGGGCGGCCGAGCTGGATTGCAATGCTGTTTTGAAGGCTACCAATGTGGATGGCGTCTACAGCGCCGACCCCAAGCAGGACAAATCGGCCGTCCGATACGACCGGCTGAGCCCTCGGGAAGCGATGGAGCGCAACCTGAAGGTCATGGATACGACAGCGTTCGCGCTTGCCCGCGAAAATGCTATGCCTATCATCGTCTTTTCGATCCGCGAGCCGGGCGCGATCGGGGCCGTCTTGCGCGGAAAAGGCCGCGCGACCATCGTTGCCGAGTGATGCGCCTCGCAGATTCGGCGAGGGCATAACGATAACAAGCGGTTTGAAATTCCGGTCGAGTTCAAGAGAGCAGCGAGATGGCAGCAACGACGCACGATATCAATGAGCTGAAGCGGCGCATGCAGGGCGCTCTCGGTGTCCTGAAGCAGGAATTGTCAGGTTTGCGGACCGGCCGTGCGAGTGCCAACCTGCTGGAGCCGGTCCAGGTCGACGCCTACGGCACGCATATGCCCCTGTCACAGGTCGCAACGGTCAGTGTTCCGGAGCCGCGTCTCCTCAGTGTTCAGGTCTGGGACCGGTCGATGGTGCATGCCGTGGAAAAGGCGATCACGGCCTCCAATCTGGGACTTAATCCGCAAACGGAAGGTCAGGTGATCCGGCTTCGCGTTCCGGAACTGAACGAAGAACGTCGCAAAGAGCTGGTCAAGGTTGCTCACAAATACGCCGAAGCTGCCAAGGTTGCCGTGCGGCATGTGCGACGCGACGGTATCGACGTGCTCAAGAAGCTCGAAAAGGATCACGAGATCAGCAAGGACGAACACGAGCGCCACACGGCTGATATCCAGAAGGCGACCGACCAGATGGTGCAGGAAGTCGACCAGATGCTGGCGCATAAGGAAAAAGAAATCCTGACGATCTAGCTTTTGCCCGCCTCAGGCGCGAACGGATCCTTTTGATGTCGATGCCAAAGGTTTCATTGGACGGGACTTCGGGATACGAAATTCCCCGCCACGTCGCCATCATCATGGATGGCAACGGCCGCTGGGCGGCGGCGCGCGGCTTGCCGCGTGCCGAGGGACATCGCCGCGGCGTCGAGGCGTTGCGGCGGACCGTGCGCAGTGCCGGTGAGATCGGCATCGGCATTCTCACCATCTTCGCCTTCAGTTCGGAAAACTGGTCGCGTCCGAAATCGGAAATTCTCGATCTTCTGGGTTTGCTGCGCCGCTTCATCCGCAACGATCTTGCCGACCTTCACCGCAACAATGTGAAGGTGCGTATCATTGGCGATCGCGACAGCCTCGATGGCGATGTCCGCAGTCTGCTCGACGAAGCCGAAGAAACAACCCGCAACAATGACGGTCTCACGCTCGTTGTCGCGTTCAATTACGGCGCCCGTCAGGAAATCGCCCGCGCTGCAAGACGTATTGCCGAGGAGGCCCTCGCGGGTCGTCTCGCAACAAAGGACATCACCGCCGAGCGACTGTCCGACTTCATGGACGCGCCCGATCTGCCCGATCCCGATCTCATCATCCGCACCAGCGGCGAACAACGGCTGTCGAATTTCCTGCTGTGGCAATCGGCTTATAGCGAACTTGTATTCGTGCCGACCTTCTGGCCCGATTTCGATCGCGCCGTGTTTGAACAGGCCATCTCCGAATATGCCCGTCGCGAACGCCGTTTTGGCGGATTGGCCGCGGCCGGGTCATGATCATGCCAAGCCCAGATCCCTCCGTGCCCCTGTCCGAGACCACGAGCACGCCCTCGGCGCGGAATCTGTGGCTGCGTATCGTCTCTTCCGTGATCCTTGCGCCTCTCGCGATTGGTGCGGCCTATCTCGGCGATTGGCCCTTCACCATTTTCTGGCTCGCTGCGGCACTCGCCGTCTGGTGGGAATGGGTCGGTCTCATCGATCCCACGGGGCGTCACGTCGTTCTGGCCACCGGCGCCTGCGCGCTGATCTTGCAGGCCATCCTGATCGAGACAGGACATGCAACGATCGCGGTGATGGTGATTGCGCTCGGTGTCCTTGCGGCTGTTGTCACAGCGGGACGCCAATCGCCTTTCGTTCCCGGCGGGATCGTCTATGCCAGCGCCTTGCTCGTCGCGCCGGTACTGCTTCGCGCCGACACAGCTTATGGATTTGCAGCGATCCTGATGCTTTTCGCAATCGTGTGGGGAACCGATATCGGCGGCTATTTCTCGGGACGCATGTTTGGCGGCCCGAAACTTGCCGCCGCGATCAGCCCCAAGAAAACCTGGTCCGGTGCGATCGGCGGTACCGTGGTCGGCATCGTCGCCGCCATAGGCGTCGCATCGCTCTTCGCGATCAAGACCCCGGTGATGATCGGCATCGTCGCTCTGGTGCTGTCGATCGCATCGCAGACCGGCGATCTGTTCGAGTCGTGGCTGAAACGGCGTTTCGATGCCAAGGATTCAAGCGGCTTGATACCCGGACATGGCGGCGTCATGGACCGGCTCGATGGTTTCATTTTTGCCGCGACGGTGGCGGCGCTTTTCGGTATCGCGCGCGGCGGCTCTGAAGAGGCCGGCGCCGCGCTTCTGGTTTGGTAGTCAATGACAACAACATCGCTGAAACAACGCAAGGCCAAGGCTGCGGCAACACGCAGCGTCAGTATTCTCGGGGCTACGGGCTCGATCGGAACAAGCACGATCGATTTGCTGCTGCGCGACCCGAACCGTTACGAGGTTGAGGCCATCGCTGCGCAACGCAACGTCGAAGCGCTTGCGAAAGCGGCCATCGCTCTCAAGGCCAAATTCGCGGCGGTCGCGGATGCGGATAAACTCTCGGCGCTCAAGGACGCCCTGGCAGGCACCGGGATTGCCGCGGGCGCTGGCGAATCCGCCGTGATCGAAGCGGCCGCCCGTCCGGCGGACTGGATCATGGCCTCGATCACCGGCGCGGCCGGTCTTGCTCCGACCATGGCAGCGGTTGAGCGGGGCGCTTCGGTCGCCATCGCCAACAAAGAATGTCTCGTCTGTGCGGGCGGATTGTTCATGCGCCGCGCCGCTGCGCGCAATACGACGATCCTGCCGGTCGATTCCGAGCATAATGCGCTGTTTCAGGCGATGGCAGCCGGAGTCCGTGGCGATGTTCGCCGACTGATCCTGACCGCCTCAGGCGGGCCGTTCCGCACCTGGACCGTGGACGCCATCAAGGCGGCGACCCCCGAACAGGCGCTCAAACATCCCAACTGGTCGATGGGCGCCAAGGTCACGATCGATTCCGCGACGCTGATGAACAAAGGCCTTGAACTGATCGAGGCGCACCATCTGTTCCAGATGCCGGCCAGCAGCATCGACGCTTATGTCCACCCGCAATCGATCATCCATGGCATCGTCGAATTCCGCGACGGTTCGTTCATCGCCCAGCTTGGCGCGCCGGATATGCGCATTCCGATCTCGCATTGTCTTGGCTGGCCCGACCGTATCGATGAGCCGGCGCGCCGCCTGACCCTCGAGGAAATGGCCAACCTGACCTTCGAAGCGCCGGACCTTGTACGCTTTCCGGCGCTCCGCCTGGCGCGGGAGGCGATCGAGGCGGGGGGAGCCGCTCCGACCGTGCTGAATGCCGCCAATGAGGTGGCTGTCGCCCAATTCCTTGATCGTCGCCTCGGATTTGCCGCCATTCCGGCGCTCGTGGAAGCGACACTGAATGAAGCTGCACGGACCGGCCTCGTTCAGGAGCCGGCCAGCGTCGAGGAGGCCCTTGCCATCGACAAGACCGCACGATCAATGGCCAGCATGTTGCTGCCAGTTGTGGCAAAAGGCTAGCGTCCGACACCAACAGGATAGAATCGATGGGTTTCCTTGAGAATTTCAGCCTTTGGGGCGGCGGTTTTACCGGCGCGCTGCTGCCATTCCTGTTCGTGTTGACCATCGTCGTGTTTTTCCACGAGCTGGGGCATTTCCTGATCGCGCGTCTCTGTGGCGTCCGGGTTCTGACCTTCTCGGTCGGCTTCGGGCCGGAACTTGTCGGCTTCAACGACCGTCACGGCACGCGCTGGAAAATTTCGGCCATTCCCCTCGGCGGATATGTGAAATTCTTCGGCGACGAGGATGCAGCCAGCACGCCGGATCAATCATCAATGGCCGCCATGACCCCCGCCGAGCAGCGGGAAAGCTTTCATCACCAGCCGGTGGGAAGCCGGGCTGCCATCGTGGCGGCGGGTCCGATCGCCAACTTTATCCTGGCCATCCTGATTTTCGCGGCGATTTTTACCTTTTATGGGCGCCCCTCGACGTCGGCGCGGGTCGATTCCATCCAGCCGGAGAGCGCTGCCGCCCAAGCCGGTTTCGTCGTCGGCGATGTCATCGTCGCCATCAATGGCCGTCCGATCGAAACCTTCGCCGACATGCAACGGGTCGTCAGCACCAATGCCGGCCAGCAACTGACCGTCACCATCGATCGGGGGGGCAT